>JANORJ010000288.1:0-12144 GCA_031415255.1 Chitinophagaceae bacterium
AGTGTACCATTGAAAACCAAAACTGAGTAAGGTGATACCGAGCATTGTTGCTGTTACACCCTTTTCGGAAAATAAAGGTTTGATATATTGTTTTTTCCAAAGTAAAAAAGCGATTAGGATTGTCAATATCACATCTTTCAAAAAAGATGTTTTAGATGTAATTGGAAGGCAGTCCCCAAAACAGCCGCAGTTTTTGGGCATACCTGTGATGTAAGTGTAGCCAGTGAGGAAAGTAAAGAAAACGATTAACAATAGTAATAACCAACTGAACAGTTTTATTCTCCAGCCAAGTAATAAGGCAAAGCCTGCAATAATTTCGAACGCATTCATTAATACAGACATCAATAATGTTGATGAATTTAAACCATGAAGTCCCCATACTTCAAAAAACTCCTGCATTTTATAGCTAAGTCCCAACGGATCATTAGCTTTAACTAATCCTGAAAAGATGAATAATATTCCGACAACGATTCTTGCTATGGTTACTGCTGCTTTCATTTTTACATAAGGATTAATGCAAACACTGCATAATTAATAATGTCAAGATAATTAGCATCAACGCCTTCACTCATTATCGTTTTTCCTTCGTTATTCAATATCTGGCGGATGCGTTGCAACTTCATCAGGATAAGGTCAACAAAACTTTCCTGGCTCATGCTGCGCCAAGCTTCGCCGTAATCATGGTTTTTGTCTTGCATCAGGTTTTTGGCGGTATGCACATTGTTATCGAACAGTTTTGACACTTCGGCTATTTGCATTTCTTCTGGCGCATTGTCAGGCAGTTCCAGTTGTATCATCCCTATCACCGCATAATTAATGATGCCTTTAAACTCAGCTGCTATTCCGTCAGATACTTTTTGTTCTCCTTTCTTCTGAATGGTGCGGATACGCTGAGCTTTAATAAATATCTGGTCAACGATAGAAATAGTTCGCAGCACCCTCCACGCCGTGCCATAGTCTTTGGCTTTGTTCAAAAAAATATCCTTGCAGGAGGTGATGGCAGTGTCGTACTGTTTATTTGTGTCAGTCATATTGATACTAAAATTCAAAAAAATTATTTATTCACTTGAAGCCTGCCGTATGAAATCTGAAAAAAACTTTTAAAAGCAGGATTTTCTTACCTCTTACCTCATACTTCCGCTTTACCTTCGCTTCAAAAATAACGAACAAAGACTAATGTTTACGCTGAATTGTAAAGGAAGGCTTTTGATTGTGGATAAACCGCTGGTGATGGGTATTATCAATACAACACCCGATTCATTTTATGCTGGCAGCAGGTTTGAGGCTGTGGATGAAGTGTTGCGGCAGGCAGAACAAATGCTAAAAGATGGAGCCACCATCCTTGATATTGGCGGTCAAAGCACAAGACCGGGCAGCGAAAAAATAAGTGAAGAGGAAGAGATGAAAAGAGTAATCGATCCTATTGAGGCGGTGAACAAAAATTTTCCTGAGGCATTTATTTCTATTGATACTTATTATGCAAAAGTAGCCGCTGATGCTGTGTTAGCCGGAGCCAGTATTGTTAACGACATCAGTGCAGCCAGTATTGACGACAGGATGATTGAAACGGTGGCAGCATTAAAGGTGCCCTATATTTTGATGCACATGCAGGGAACGCCACTAACAATGCAGCAGCAACCGGATTATAAAAATGTAACAACCGAAGTGCTTGATTTTTTGAGTAAGAAAGTAAGCGAATTACACAAAGCTGGTATCAGTGATGTAATTGTTGACCCCGGTTTTGGTTTTGGCAAAACGATTGATCACAATTTTGAATTACTTCGGCATCTTTCGGTTTTCAATATGCTAAACTGTCCGGTGATGGTGGGCCTTTCCAGAAAATCTACTATCTATAAAACATTAGGCATTAGTGTCGGTGAATCACTAAATGGCACTACAGTTCTCCATACAATTGCATTAATGAACGGAGCTTCCATTTTAAGAGTGCATGATGTAAAGGAAGCTGTGGAAACTGTAAGGCTGTTTGAAGCATACAGACAGTAACTGTTCTGAAAACTATTAAAGAGCTTCGAATAAAAAAAAATTATTGTAAAAAGTAATCTAAAAAAAATACCCGTCAGCTTTTGGCAGGACGGGTACATAATAATATTTTATTAAAGAAGTTATTTTTGAGGCTGAGGTACATCAATACTTACAGGTTGCTGTCCTTTTGCTGGTGCAGCCGGTGCCGGCATTTTATCTTTTACATCAATAACTTCTATTTCAAATGTCAGGTTTTCATACGGTTTAATTAACGGGCTTTGCGGAGAACCTCCATAGGCAAGCATTGATGGGATATATACTTTTGCTTTAGCTCCTAACCGCATAGCTTTTACACCTTCATCAAAGCCCTTTGCCATAGCTCCTGGAGAACCCACAGGGGTGCCTACTACAAAGGATAAAGGTTCCATATGTCCGAAAGCAGAATCGATATTGCTGTCGAATTTTACACCAGACCAACTAGTGCCAGTATATTTCACTGAAACATATTTACCAGAATCAATAGGGTTTCCAGTACCCGGAGTTATTGTTTCAACAAAAGCCCCAGAAGGAGTTTTTTGTGCAGTTACTTTTTTGTCGGCCAGCATTTTTTCTATTGTTTTTATTTCACCGGCAAGCCATTCTTTGTTTCCATTTTCATAATCTGCACGGGCAGCAGAGTCAGTTTTAAAAATGGCCAGCACTTTTACATACGTCATTATTTTATCGCCTTTTTTAAACTGAGGCGGAAAATTCTGCGGGTTTCTTTTCATAAAAGTATCAATCAACTGGGTAGCTATTACACTATCCCCTATTCTCAGACTTGTCCATAATTCAGAAATGTCATACGGATTTTGCTGCTCAGTTATCTGCTGGTATTGTGGTAATCCACCTACAGTTGTAAAGTAAACGCTGTCTTTTATTTTTTGTGTAAACTGGATTTTTATATAATCACCAGTTTTGATTCGCTGCGTATCTTTTCCTTTATACAACTGATAAGGCATACCACCTTTAGTTTTTTTATAGGATGCTTTACTACAGCTAACCAGCATGCTGCTTGCAGAAATGCTGACAAAAAGAATTAATAATAGATTTTTAATTGTGTTCATACATTGATTTTATTTATTGTAAAAGGTTTTCGTTTTCTTTTATAGCTTGTTTAAAACGTTCAACTGTTTTTTCCAGCGAATCACTGCTTCTTCCTCCGGATGCGTTATAATGGCCGCCTCCTTCAAAATATTTTCGGGCAAAGGTATTACAATCAAATTCTCCTTTACTGCGAAAACTCCATTTCCTTTCTTCATCCCGGTCAATTACCAGGGCTACTAATTTTATACCCTGAATACTCTGCGGATAGTTTACTAATCCCTCTGTATCGCCGGTTTTAATATGGTATTTAAGTAAATCGTTTTTTGGTATTGCAATCAGTGCTGTATTATATTCATAAAATACGTCCATCCTGTTCAGTAGCACATGGCCGGTAAACCTCAGTTTGTTTTCTAAAAAATTATCAAACAAATTTTCATGAACCTTACCATGATTAAGACCTCTTGATTTAAGATCGGCTACTAAGGTGTGAACACCTGCATGGGTGGATGCAAAACGAAATGAGCCGGTATCGGCAACTACGCCAGCATAAAGGCACTCTGCAATTTCAGTATTGATTTTATCTGCATGGCCGGAGTCAACTATAAAGTCATACACCATTTCACAGGTAGAGCTTTTTGCAGTATCGCTTATACCGTAATCAAAAGAAACGGCATCCGGCTCTTGATGATGGTCAATTAATATTTTAGTACAGGTAAGCTCTTTTAATTTTTCTGTCATCGTTCTGGTACGATGAAAAATGTTGAAATCCAGACAAAACAACCAATCTGCTTTGTCAAGTATTGCTTCTGCTTTCTGTTTTTCTTTTTCAAAGTCAATCACTTCTTTTACTCCGGGTAGCCAGTTTACCCAACCGGCCCAGTTGGTGGGGGAAATAACGGTAACGGAATGGCCCAATTGCGCCAGAAAATGCTTTAACGCTAATGTTGAGCCCATTGCATCAGCATCCGGTTTTTGGTGCATGGTAATGGCAATTTGTCGTGGCTCATTCAGTAAAGGGAATATTTCTGCTATTGTTTTCATTGTAAACGGGTGCAAAAGTAGGGCAAATGAGTCAATTTTGTACACATTCAAATTGGTTGGTTGGTGGATTGCGGCTACCTTTGCCGCCGAAAAACAAACAAACGTAACTATGAGTAATCGAACATTTACCATGATTAAGCCGGATGCTTTTAAAAACGGACATTCCGGGGCTATCCTCGACCGCATTTTGCAGGAAGGCTATAATATTAAGGCATTGAAAATGACAAAGCTGACCCCTGAAAAGGCTGCTGAATTTTATGCTATACATAAAGAGAGATCTTTCTTTAAAGAATTAGTGGACTTTATGTGCGAAGGACCAATCATCGCCGCTATATTAGAGAAAGATAATGCGGTGGAAGATTTTCGTAAACTAATTGGTGCTACTGATCCGGCGAAAGCAGATGCTGGAACTATCCGAAAATTATATGCTGCATCAGTTGGCGAAAATGCCATTCACGGAAGTGACAGTGATGAGAATGCAAAAATTGAGGGAGACTTTATGTTTTCTATGTTAGAACAATTCTAATAACTGTCCTTTAAATATGAAGCCGTCATTACATACGTATTGACGGCTTTTTTATTGGTATAAAATTGTGCTGGTTAAAAATATTTTACTTTAATCTGTACGGCGGTTTGATTAATAGTTGTATGCGAAAAACTTGCTTTTTTATATGACGGAGGACCGAAAGCTCCACTGGCATTGTTCGAAAATCCATATCCTTCTTTCGGTATGCCCAGCATATTTTTATCCATTTTCTGGTTATTATTTTCATCATGTAAAATTGCAATGGCATAATTGCCCGGAGGCACACTTTTAAAAATGATGGTAGCAGTTTTATCTACGATATAGGCTTTTTCTTTTCCATACGCTTTTGCTGCATCATCAGGATAGCCACTGCCTTCCTTAAATAGACTGACAAGCACCGCACCATCATTACTGTGCAGCTTTATGATCGTTACTTTAAGGTTTTGATTGGTAATCGGGGTAAAGGAAGCAAACATTATAATAAAGAGCATTGCCTTGCAGAGCGAGAAAATATGTTTAATCATTTTATGGTATAGTTTATCACAGGTACAACAAGTTTCTGGTTAATTGGTTCATTAATGCAGCAACTTTAATCAGCGTCCGGTTATTGTTCAAACCAGAATTCATGATCTTTCAGGTGTTTTATCAGGTCGCCATTTTTAAGAATGAGGTTGGCATCTAATTTTAAATCAAACTTTCCTTTCCCCAATTTTATTTCGCTGTAGGGCATAAACAGTTTCAAATCGTTAAACTCCGCTTCTGCATAAGCTGGTAATATGCTTTTATAAACAGCCAGTTGCCCCGCCTTACTCCGGTATGTTTGACTGATACCATCTATTTTTTCGCCATTCTTCTTTTTAAAATAAACGGCCATGTAGCAATCCACATTTTTAAGATTAAAAGCGGTAAATTTTGTATGTATCAACATTCCTTTTTTACCATCCTGCGTTACATCGTAATCAATCCATAGCTTGTCTAATGTTGCATCTGCCTGTGCCTTTGTTTCCACATCTGCAGGGCTGCCGGGTTTGGTATATTCAAAATCATAATAGGTAAGGCGGTTAATCATTCCCCCCTGTTTGTAAATTATTTTAGCATCCATCGTCAGGTCATAAATACCCGGTTCCAAATCTAGTTCTGTGTAAGGCATAAAAAGTTGCAAATCTTTATACACTGCAGGGTTGTAAGCTGGTTTGATACTTTGATAAATGGCAACATCACCTTCTGAACTTTGAAATTTTTTATTTTTATCTTTTAAGAACCCAGCCAAGTCATCGTTGTATTCAAAATAGATTGCCACATAGGCATCCATTTCTTTCATATTGTTAGCAGAAAAACTGAGATGGATCTTCATTCCCAGCACATCATTTTCTTTTACATCGTAATCTACCCAGATGGAATCAAATACGGCGCCGGGATCGGCTGCAGTAACAAAGCCTTTTTTAGGGTGCTCTGCGGCAGTCACATTAATTGAAATAGTAACGACAAATAAAATAAGGTAAGCGATTTTTTTCATTGCATGTACAAGGTACAAAAAATCATTATTACCAGAAACTTGTTGCTTTTTTTATTGAAAGCCTTAATTGTTCGGGGCAAAAAGACTCGAAAAAAAGGATTCTATGGAGTTTTTTATTCCTCAATCATATTTCCCTCATATTGCTCTTCTTATTTTCTACCGGCGTTACTTTATACCCCTCTTTGCGCAGCAGGTTAATTACACCCTTATCTCCGGGCAAATGGCCGGCGCCAACAGCAATGACCAGCGATTTATCTTGTAATAATGTTTTTAGTTTCGTCACCCAATTGATGTTACGGTTGGTAAGTAAAACGTCTTGGTATTGCATCATCATGTCATCTTCGTTGTTGGAAACCAGTTCACCCAGTTTTTTTAAATCCTGGTCTTTATAGGCTTTCATCAGTTCTTTAAACTCTTTGTCACCGTCAGATTCTTTATCACCGGATGAAATTCCTTTTATTAATACCTGTGCCTGCATTTTGTAAGGGATACTGTCGAAAATGCTCATTTGATAGGCTACTGTTTCTAATCCTTCAATGCGTTTGCCATTTTTTTTAGCTTCTTCCATCACTAATTGTTCCATAGCCACATGGTCATCACAAACCATTCCTGATTCCATAATTAAGGAAGATGCAACAAGCGGTTTATATGTTTCCAGTACTGAAAATGGAAGCATGGTCACCTTGGCTTCAAAATATTCCTTTGCCTTTTTATATTCCTCGGGAGTCAGCAAATCGGCCAGTGTGGTATCATTATTCATCTTCATTTTATTAATGGCTCCAATCATTTCAAAAAGATTGTCCATATCCAGCTCCAGATAAACCCTATCGGCTTTTTCAATTGCATTCACCAGATTAGTACTTAGAAAAGCATCGTCTTTACATATCATATGCACGGTGCCAAAAAGATAGGATGGCTTTTCCAGGCCATTGCCGCTTATTTTCCAAAGCAAAGTATTGTTCTCATTGTTGCTTTGTGCAATAGCGGCAAGGGAAACAAGGGTTACTAATAGTCCTGCACTTAATCTTTTCATCGGAATATTTTTAAAGCAAATTACTGAAAGATGGTGATGGGGGAATTAATTAAAAGGTTGTTTCCAATTCTTCTCATCACTATTAGCAAGAGATTTCCTGCAAACATCTTTCCAAACAACATTAGTGACGTTGTGGCAGTAAATAGCCGTATTATATAGAGAAAACTTAGCTCACCACGGCTTCCTCACCGTACATCTGGTCTTTAAACTTTAAAGAAGGGGATGGAATAAATGCACCTAATCCCAAATCATTCCATTTTTCGTTAACTGATTTTATTGTTTCATCATCAGCTACAATAATATTCGGCCAGTCACGGTGGAAATCGTCAAACTCTTTTGTTTTTCTTGTACCGTCTAAGCCCATGCAGGCGAAATACATATTGTCGGTTGTGTGCTGTGAGTTGTGAGCAGGTCGTTTACAAAGATGATTGTCTCTTTTAGGGTCTAGGTTATTGCAGAAACGCCATAGAGCTGTTGTTAAATCGTTTGCATCTACTGTATGCTCTACATATAAAATCATCTTCACTCCTTCTATTTCTTTCAGTGCACAGATTTGTTCATGTAGTTCTTTTATATGTCCTACCCGGTTTTTTTCTACAGAAATAATCAGGCAAGGAATTTGCTTTTTCAATAAAGAAACATTAACTGCTTTTATTTCAGAAAATTTTTCCTGTAAAAGATTTTTTTCAATGTCGTAACTGATAATTCCTGATTTGAAACTTTCATCTATCTCTTCTTCAAACTTTGCCGTTCCGTCTATGCACATCTTACCACCAAACCCCAACTTGCTGCAACTGTGATCCAGTACATCCATCGGGCCGCTGGCAAAGGAAATATCTGTAGCAGGATTTAAATTTTTAAAAACATATTTTGCCAGTGATTCATAATCCTGAATTTTTACACCCTGGTCAGCCATTACCAAAATCTTATTGAACATCATTTGTCCGGCACCCCACATCGCATTCATTACTTTCTGTCCTTGCCCTGCATAGTCTTTTTTAATTTGTGTAATAACGAGGTTATGAAATACTCCTTCAATGGGCATATCCATATCCATTATTTCAGGAACCATTGTCATCTTTATCGGTGCCAGAAAAATTCTTTCTGTTGCTTTTCCTAACCAGGCATCTTCCTGGGGTGGTATGCCAACAATAGTGGCTGGGTAAACTGCATTTTTTTTATGCGTAATAGCAGTGATATGGAATCGGGGATAAAAATCAGGCAACGAATAATACCCCGTATGATCACCGAAAGGACCTTCCCAAATTAATTCTTCATCCGGCTCCACATAGCCTTCAATAATAAAATCAGCATCGGCAGGTACTTCCACCTCTGGTTGAGAAATACATTTTACCAGCTCTACTTTTTTCTTTCGTAGAAAACCAGCCAGCATGTATTCATCCACATTTTCGGGCAATGGTGCAGTAGCGGAATAAGCATACACCGGATCGCCACCGAGTGCAACAGCCACCGGCATCCTTTTATTCAACTTTTTATATTCGGCAAAATGTTTGGCAGAAACTTTGTGTTTGTGCCAGTGCATGCCCGTTAATGTTGAGCCAAACACCTGCATTCTATACATACCTACGTTGCGGGAGTTTGTATTCGGGTCTTTGGTATGAATAATTGGTAAGGTTACAAAAGGCCCTCCGTCTTTTGGCCAGCAGGTAATCACCGGCAATTTAGTAATGTCAGGTTCTGTCATTATTACTTCCTGGCACTCTCCTCTTCCACTTTTTACTTTCGGCATCCAACTGGCAAACTGACCGAGTTTTGGAAGCAGTTTTAATTTATCAAGTATACCTTCTTTGGGTGAAGACAATAATTTGAAAAGCGTTTCAATTTCCTTTGCCACATCATCCAGATGTTCTACTCCTAATGCCATGCACATTCTCTTCTCACTTCCATAGGCATTCATCAGCACCGGAAAATCGTGCCCAGTATTTTCAAACAATAAGGCTTTACCACCGTTGCCCGATTTACTTACCCGGTCGGTAATTTCTGCTATTTCTAATTTGGGATTGACGTAGGTTTTAATGCAAATTAGTTCTCCTGCCTTTTCTAATGCGTCAATAAACTGTTGCTGATTTTTCCAAGCCATGTTGAAGTATAAACTATGTAAAGGTATAACACTGCAGGTAAGTAAATGTTCAGCAGTAAACTGTAATCAATATACCGTAGGACAACCTAATTGGCTTCTGTTTCCGCCATTATTATTTTCAATTCCCAACCGGTAGGTTAAATGAACACCAGCAAAATAATAAGAGTCTTTACTTTTTGGACTTCCTCGTTGTTGATCTTTTCCGGGATAAATTAAACTACCACCCACCTCATCACTACGATATGACATATCAACTGCTTTAAATCCTCTGGCAGCTTGCAGGTCAATTGGATCAATGTAATTCTTGCTTACATCATCAAGATAATCAGTAAATAATTTCCTTAGCCCTACTTCAACACCAATTCTAAAATCGTCATTGACAACAAACTTAACACCACCGCCAAATGGAATAGCAAACTGTGTTAATGTATATGGAATGCGATCGGCATACCCATTGATGCCCTGACCTTCAGTACTGAGAGGTCTTAAATATTGTTTTTGCCCACCATCATCATACGCATAGGGATTGAATTTATACACTGCCAAACCCGCAAAGACATAGGGGGAATAGTTGCTTTCATTTAAGTTCAACAAATGATATTCACCTACTGCACTGAATTCTAAAATATTTGTTTCAAATGACAGGTTCCGCAATCGCATATCCGTTTTTTTGCTATAACGATCAGCACCCCCAACTACAGAGTAAGTAAGTCCTGCCCTTACCATCAGAAAATCGGTGACTTCATAGTTAACCGTAACACCAACAGCACCGTTTGTTACTTTTTTAGGGAATATTTTATCTGTCAGATCTCCCAGATATGCAGCTGCACCTCCAAACACACCCACATGAAACCGCTGTGCAAATGAGGTGGAAGAAAAAACAATTAGGAGAAGCAACAGATTAATACGTCTCATAATACGAGGATCTAATTTTTTACAAAGTTAGGAAACTAGTGGCTTTTCTATCGCTAAACACCAAAAAAGCAGGAGAAGTATATAAAGGAAGGTAAATCGATTTAGTAGTTAACATTGCGTGGGCAACGCTGATTAGCGACTGATTTATTATTTCGAAATATTTTTGCAACATTACTTAGCTTCATTTCAATAGTAGTGCCAAAAAAATAA
This sequence comes from Chitinophagaceae bacterium, assembly GCA_031415255.1. Classification (GTDB taxonomy): domain Bacteria; phylum Bacteroidota; class Bacteroidia; order Chitinophagales; family Chitinophagaceae; genus JJ008. The sequence continues at coordinate 10,412 of JANORJ010000288.1, forward strand.
TACCAGTCTGCCTCTGTTGGAGTTCCCCGCTGGTCGCCGTGTGTGGGAAAAAATGGCCTGCCACCTGGCAATTCGTCGGCACGATAGGCCAGTTCTACTGCTTTAGTCCCTTTTTCCTGTTGTAATATAGTTCCATCAACAAAGTGTGTGCTTACATCGTCAATGTAATCGGTGAATGATTTTCGCTGGCTCACTTCAATGCCAATACAGAGGCCGTCACTTACGGCAAATTTTAGCCCACCACCAAATGGCAAACTGATTTGTGTCAAATTATAGGGTTTTTGTTCCGGATAGGCTGACAAGCCCTGACCTTCTGTGCTCAGGGGCTTCAGGTAAGTTTTTACTCCATTTTTATCAGTTGTCCATGGATTGAAATGGAAAACAGCGATGCCGCCATACAGATAAGGGGTAAAACGACCGACAGACATATCCAACACATTTACTTCTAAACTTATATAGGCCTCTTTAATAGAGCTGGAGAAACTAAGATTACGAGATTTCAAATCATCCCGATTCCATTTATCAGCCGCTTCAATTTTACCAGTATTGATGCCACCCCTAACAGTAAACCAACGGTTGAGCGGTTTACGAATAATTATACCGGCTGCAAAATGTGAGTGGCCAATAGTAAAGCCGTTAGGCTGCAAGTCTCCCATGTAATTAATGCCGCCTGTAAATAGAGAAATAGTGGTTGATTTATCCTGCTCTTGAGCTTGAGAAATGTTACACATGCAAATGCACATGATAACAGAAATAGTTCTGAATGTTTTCACAGGATCGGGATTTTGGATTCGGGGCTACAATATTTTACTATAGCGACCCCGCTTGGTTTTAAAAAGGTACTGAATTCAGGTATAATAACGTTTTGCCGGCCAAATTAGTATCCAGTTATCGGCCTTTCTTTATGTTTTAAAGCTGGCTTGGTTATCAATCAAACGGGGAGATAAAATGTAACGGTTTGATAGCTTAAGGATGAAGATTTAATAATTTTTAAAATGTAACTTTAAGGAGCGCAAATGGATACACTTTTTATGATTAAAAACTTATATCTCCTCATTTTTTTTTGTAACTCAATTTTTTGCATCGCTCAGCAAAATAAAATTTTTATACCTGAATTAAAAAACATTGTTCCGGGTAATTTTCATGACGATCGAATTTCTTTGCCGAGCAATATGAAATTTGATATGCTAATTATTTATTGGGGAGACATTGAATACCATACAGATTATATATATGCACTTGGGCATACTGATAGTAGTTGGTACAAAATTGTAGAGAAAAGAGAAATTATAGAGTTAAAAAGAAGAAGATCCAGAATTGACGCAACAACAAATTGTGAATTATTAGAAAAACAGAAAGGCGATTCCCTTTTTGGCATTATACTTAATAACGATCTTTTTGGTATGGCCGATGAACGAATGAAACGAGATTCGTGTAACGGGTATGAAAAAGTTATAATAAACGGAAAAGAAAGAATGTTTCCAAAAGGAGGTATAGCCACACATCGCCCCGTTTATAAATTTGAGATACAGTCCCTAGGTAGGTTTAAACATATTTATTTTTTTGATCCATATGCTCACGAAGAAGATTGTACTAAATCCGAGTTAAAATCTTTTCTCAGTTGTGCAAAGGCTTTTGAAAAAACCCTTGGTAATTAATACCTAATCCCGGCGCCTCGGAATAACTGATTTTTCCAAAATCATATCCTATACCGGTGGCTAAATCCTCTTCTA
>JANORJ010000289.1:0-3034 GCA_031415255.1 Chitinophagaceae bacterium
ATTTTTCTATGTTACTCTCTGGAGAAAAGAAAAAGGGGAAGACAAAAAAGGTATTGGTGCATTATTATTTGTATTCGCCGTTTCTATTATATTCTGGACCATTTATAACCAAAACTCAACGGGCTTAACGATTTGGGCAGAATCGCATACCGACCGATCTATTCCGCAATTTATGGAAGCCCCTGCTGATGCCGTGTACACTTTGCAAAACCTGGAAACCAAACCTCAACAAACCGATAGTTTGGATAGCTATATGCGGGTAGTAACAGATGATTCAGGCCATGCAATAAAAACAATGGGGCCTGATCCTTATTTTGCCAATATGCCTAAGGACCAATGGCCCGCCAATGGAGTGGCCAAGGTTGGCAACACGGAATTATTCCAGTCCATTAACCCATTCTTTATAGTTGCCTTTACCCCGCTGCTGATTCTATTTTTTGCATGGAGGGCTCGACGAGGGAAACCAATTAGTACCGCCAGTAAATTCGCCTGGGCTCTTGTCATTGCAGGCTTAAGTGCATTGGTAATGGTGTTTGCAGTAATGTCGGTACCAAGTATATATACACATAAGACCAGCTCCATGTGGCTTTTCCTTACCTATGGTATTTTCACCGTTAGTGAAATCTGCTTAAGCCCTATTGGTTTATCTTTTGTATCGAAATTGGCTCCGCAACGGTTAACAGCCCTTATGATGGGAGGATGGTTTATTTCCACCTCACTCGGCGGAAAAGTAGCCGGTGTAATGGCCAGCTCCTGGGATAGTATGCACGACAAAAAAATATTTTTTGGTGTTATTGCTGTTGCGGCGATATTGGGTGGCTTGTTGATTTTTTCCCGAGTAAAATCATTGGACAAGATTGTAAAAGACAAAACTGGCTCTGCCGTATAATCAAATTACACATTTGTGAAAAGGTGGCCATATTGGTCACCTTTTTTATTTTCTCTACGGCCAATTTCATTATCTTGAATTTCTAAATTCTCCGATTATGTGGAAGAAACATCCAAAAGCATTACCGTTCCTTTTCTTTTCTGAAATGTGGGAACGGTTTGGTTATTACCTGATGATTGGCATTTTTTTATTGTATTTAAAAAATGTTGAGCATGGGTTTGCAATGACAAACTCTGAAGCTTCCGACTTATATGGCACTTTTATAGCCTTAGTTTTTCTAACGCCTTTTATTGGAGGATTGTTAGCCGACCGCTATTTTGGTTACCGCAAATCAATTATTGCCGGCGGACTAATGATGGGTGCAGGATATTGCTTGATGGCCGTACACAGCTTACCCATACTTTACATTAGCATGGTGCTGGTAATAGTAGGTAATGGTTTTTTTAAACCCAATATTTCTACCCTTCTTGGAAATTTATACTCTACTCCCGAATATGTAAAACGAAAAGATGAAGGCTATAACATCTTTTACATGGGTATCAATATTGGTGCATTTATTTGCAATTTTATCAGTGCTGCTATTATAATTGTTTGGGGCTGGAAGTACGCCTTTGTGGCAGCGGGGATCGGTATGTTTGTCGGTGTGCTTATTTTTATTTCTGGTACAAAACATTACAAGTCTGGCGATGTAAAAAAGCCCATGAACAAAGAAGACATGTCCTTCTTAAGAATTGTTCTTACTATTTTACTACCATCAGTTATTGCAGGTGTTGTAGGTTGGCTACTAAAAGGAACAGCCAGTCCTTCTAATCCTCATAGTTCAATTTTTGGTTCCGACTCTACTGATGCATTCATCTTTGCCTGTATTCCTGTTATCTATTTTTATTCTTCCTTATATTTTCGGGCTGAAAAATCGGAGAAGCGTCCTATTGGTGCTTTGCTGGCAATATTTGCATCCGTAGTTATGTTTTGGGCAGTATTCAAACAAAACGGTACGGCACTAACTATCTGGGCCGACAATTATACAGACCGGCAAGTACATGGAACTACTGGTGATATTTTCAGAACATTGAAACAGGCGGATGACATTACCTATAAAAAAGATACAGTGAACATGTACGACGGAATGTTCAGACTTCAGAAAGATGCTGCTGGAAAAGTAATTAAAGAATATAACTACCCGATTTACTTTAAAAATGTAAAGCCAGAAAATCTTCCGGCTGATGGAGAAAAAGCAACTCTGTGGGCAACACCAATTAGCCAGTCAATGAATCCTTTCTGGGTAATTATATTAACTCCGTTAATTGTGGCCTTTTTCTCTTTCTTAAGAAGAAAAAATAGAGAGCCTTCAACCGCTACAAAAATTGCATTTGGTTTATTCATTTCTGCCTTATCAGTATTGGTAATGGTAGCTGCCATTTCTGTATCTGGCAATGGTGCTGAAAAAGCAAGTGTGTGGTGGTTAATGGGTACGTATGGTGTTGTTACTATTGGTGAATTATTATTAAGTCCGATGGGTCTGTCGCTGGTTTCTAAATTAAGTCCTGTTAGACTAACCTCGTTAATGATGGGTGGATGGTTTTTGGCCACTTCCATCGGCAATAAGCTGTCCGGCATTTTAGCTACCATGTGGGATGGGTATGAAAATAAAGCTCATTTCTTCTGGGTAAACTTTGCACTGCTGATGATTGCAACGATTATAATTTTCGCAATGCTGAAATGGCTAAATAAAATAATGAAAGAGAAAGGAGTTAGCTAATACCCATGCTACGGTTTGAAACCGTGACATGGTTTACTAAAAAGGTGATGAAACTATTCGTCACCTTTTTTCATATCTTCCCATTACCAAAACACAACTGCTATGTCTGAAGAAACAAAGTTCAAACCATTTGTGCCTGCTGAAACAAAGATGGCAGAGCTAACGGTTAAATCTATTTTAACCGGAGCATTATTCGGAATCATCTTTGGTGCTTCTACTGTATATCTCGCATTGAAAGCCGGGTTAACCGTTTCCGCATCTATTCCCATTGCAGTATTAGCTATTACACTGGGTCGAAGATTTTTGAAGACAACTATCCTGGAGAATAATATTATTCAAACAACAGGAAGTGCCGGGGAAAGTATTGCAGCCGGTGTTGTATTTAC
>JANORJ010000290.1:0-2169 GCA_031415255.1 Chitinophagaceae bacterium
CATCCAGGGAGCGATGTATAAAATACAAAGCAGTAAAAAAAGACTTAGCCATTTATCAGAACGGCTTTCATTGATTACCCCCTTTCTATATAAAAGAATGGCATAGACTAAACCATGTACAAAAAAAATAAGCAGCAGGGAGCTGTAACGGTTAAACTCGAACAACATGCCGGTAAAATAAAGAAAGACAGTGAATAATTAAGGCTTCGTTTAACCAGATAATTAATCTTCTTTCAATAACGTATTAATATCATCTGACAACCTTTCCATTTCCAAATCAAGAGTATCGTTGTAAACACTTCTTATTCTTCATTGATTATCCACTAATATAAACTTTCTACCAGCCACCGGAAAGCAGGTTCATTGCCCTGTTTTAGTTGCTGTATCAGCTCCTGTTCACTCAAATTGGTTAACGTATTGACGCATCAAGTTAGATAATCCTTCGCAGGTAAATTTTCGTCTTGCTTTCTTACATGCTCATAGGGTAAACCCTGCCATAAAATGTAGAAGCTATTCCCCAAAATCATTTCATTTTTTAGAAAAATAAAGCATACAGAGTTTGGCCTGATTATGTTACTCCCGGAATGTAATTCTCTTTAAAAATAAAACCAACAAACATGAAAAAAAATTCAGGTATTGTGTACACATTCATTCTCACCTTTGCGTTATGCTGTTTGCAATTAATAGTTGGGGCGCAGGATACTACTTCTACAAACCGCTCAACAACAGTAACCACAGAAACCAGTACATCTACTGATTGGATTATGCAACCTTGGGTGTGGTTTGTGGGCGGAGCTGTATTACTGATTATACTGGTAGCACTTTTTCGGAGTAATTCTAATAAAGAAACTACAAGAACTACCGTAATTAAAGATAACAGGGGATAGAAGTTAGTAATAGTTTTTAATCTGGACTTATATATAAGAGTGCCATTCGAAAGAGTGGCATTCTTTTTTTTATTTTAGACCACATTCTCCAACGGAAAAAATTATTAGTCCGCATTAAGAAAACGTACATCTTTGGAGAATTAATTTTTATGGCAACTCCCCGCAAAGCAGCTGTTAGTTTTATTTTTATCACCCTTCTTATTGATGTGATGGGGTGGGGATTGATAATTCCGGTAATGCCCAAGTTGATTTCGGAATTAAAACATATTCCGGTTAATGAAGCCAGCTCTTACGGTGCATTACTACTTTCTGTTTATGCAATAACACAGTTCATTTTTGCTCCGGTAATTGGTAATCTTAGTGATAAATATGGCCGTCGCCCTGTTTTACTTTCATCTATGCTGGGCTTTGGAATTGATTATATCTTTTTGGCACTTGCTCCTACGTATGGCTGGTTGTTTGTTGGTCGCATCATCGCAGGTTTTACCGGTGCCAGTTTTACTACGGCCGCTGCATATATTGCTGATGTAAGCACTCCTGAAACAAGGGCAAAGAATTTTGGAATGATTGGTGCTGCCTTCGGATTGGGTTTTGTAATTGGGCCTGCATTGGGTGGGTTGCTGGCAGGCCTTGGTGTTAGGGCTCCGTTTTATGCAGCCGCCGGACTTTGTTTATTAAATGCGTTGTACGGTTATTATGTGTTGCCCGAATCGCTGGATAAAGAACATCGCCGTCCGTTTGAATGGAAAAGAGCTAATCCATTGGGTTCTTTAAAGTTCTTACAGAAAACACCCGGCATTGGTGGCCTGGCTATTTGCTATTTTTTAATTTACCTCGCTGCGCAGGCTGTGCAAGGCAACTGGAATTTTTTTACCATCTACCGTTTTAACTGGAGCGAAAAAATGGTTGGTATTTCTTTAGCCGTTGTTGGCTTGCTGGTGGGTGCTGTGCAAGCCGGATTAACAAGAGTGGTGAATCCAAGGCTGGGTAATTCAAAAAGTATTTACCTCGGATTATTTCTTTACACCGTTGGATTAATATTATTTGCTTTTGCTACAGAAGGCTGGATGATGTTTGCTTTTCTTGTTCCTTATTGTTTAGGAGGTATTGCCGGACCCTCTTTGCAAGCTACGCTGGCTCAACATGTGCCGCCAAACCAGCAGGGGGAGCTGCAAGGTGCTTTAACGGGATTGATGAGCCTTACCACCATCATCGGTCCGTTGATGATGAATAACCTGTTTACTTTTTTCACCAGTAAAAAAGCACCGTTTCATTTTCCGGG
>JANORJ010000291.1:0-1733 GCA_031415255.1 Chitinophagaceae bacterium
CACTCAACATCGTTAGCATTGCGATACCAAAAAGGAGAGAGACAACGAGTAGGATTTGTTCTTGCAGCATACCCGTTAAAAATAAACTTTTTACGGGAGAAGGCTTTACTGGTGCTTGCTGTGGAACCTGCGAAGGATTATCTAACTTGATGCGTCAATACTTCAACCAATTTGAGTGAACAGGAGCTGATACAGCAACTAAGACAGGGCAATGAACCTGCTTTTCGGTGGCTGGTAGAAAACTACCGCAACCGGGTGTTTCATACTGTGCTGAACATTTTGCAGGATACAAAAGAAGCAGAAGATGCGGCGCAGGAAACTTTTATACAGGTCTTTGAATCAATCGGCAGTTTTAAAGAAGAATCTTCTTTATCAACCTGGATTTACAGAATTGCTACAAGAAAGGCATTAGATAAAATACGGAGACGAAAGACAAGACAAAAACTACATAAATTTTTGCCCTGGTGGATGCCGGAAGAAAAGAAAAGCACAGATGAATCATTTCATCACCCGGGAATAGCCACGGAGAACAAAGAAAAGGCGGCTGTTTTATTCAAAGCCATTGAATCATTGCCCGAAAAACAAAAACTAGCCTTCACATTAATAAAAGTACAGGGCATGAATTATGAGGAAGCCTGTGAAGTGATGCAGCAAAACATTAAAGCAGTGGAATCACTCATTAGCCGGGCAAAAGTGAATTTGCAAAAACAATTAGAAGAGTATTACAACGCATTAAAATAAAAGATATGGAAAAAAAATCTACACCATTGGTTGACGAACATTTGCAAATCCTACAAGGGATGCAGGAAGTGGGTACTGATGATTTCTTTTATACCCGGCTGAAAGCAAGAATGGAAAAAGAAAATTCTCAGCAAGGCTGGAGTTTTCCCTTGAAGCCGGTTTGGGTAGTAGGTACATTAGCATTATTACTGGCGGTAAATGGTTTTATGCTGTCGCAGCAATCTAAAACAACATCAACGGCATCCACTTCTTCTCTTCAAAGTTTTGCAGAGTCGTACGACCAGACTATTTCATCATCTTATTGAAATTGACATTATGAATGCAACAAGAAAAAATAAATTATTGGTTTGGCTGATAGTGTTGTTAGTAGTGGCCAATGCGGCTACTATCGTCCTATTCTGGCTGAACAAAAAGCCCAATCAACCACAAAAGCCAAACAATGCTCCCAAAGAATTTTTAATAAAAGAATTAAAATTAGATACAAAGCAACAGGAACAATTGGAAGTGCTGGTAAAAGAACACCGGGCAGCGGCACAACAGTTGCGGGGAAAAACAAGAGAGGCTAAAGAATCCTTTTTCGATTTATTAAAACAAACAAACGTAACAGACAGTGCCAAACTAACAGCGGCAAAAGCGGTAAGTGTTATTACAGAGGAATTAGACTTGCTCACATTAAACCACTTTCAAAAAATAAGAACACTGTGTACACCGGAACAACAAACAAAGTTTGATGAAATCATTCACCAGGTAACCAGTATGATGGGACAACAACGGCCACCAATGGGTAGAGATAAAGACAGGCAAGGCCCACCACCGGGCGGCCCTGATAGCGATAGGCCACCACCACCGGAACAATAATAATTTATTACCGAATGATTTTTATTTCCACAATCATCTATATAAAAACAATCGCCATGAAGAAAATAATCATTGCCACAGGGTTTGTGTTGTTTGCTATGACCATAAAAGCACAACCACCGCAACCACAGCAA
>JANORJ010000292.1:0-14807 GCA_031415255.1 Chitinophagaceae bacterium
GCCTCTGGATAGAGAGTTTTATATTTAATTACTACTTGTTGCATGTTGGAAGTAATGCTAAAAGGATTGACGTTTGGTTTGCTGCTTAGTATAGCAGTGGGGCCGGTTCTTTTTTCTATAATAAAACAGAGTCTTAATAACGGGCACCGGGGCGGATTCGCTTTTATCTTCGGCGTTTCTGCCAGCGATATCACACTGGTGCTGGTTAGTAATGTATTCACAGAATTATTTAATAGCCTGAAAACCTACAAAACAGAAATTGGTGTGGTGGGTTGTGCTTTTCTTGTTTCGATGGGGATCTATTTTCTTTTTTTTAAAAAAGTAAAGGTGAATGAAGAAGGAAAGCAGGTGTTTAAATTTCGTAAACGGGATTATGCCAAAATATTTTTTTCCGGTTATTTTATGAATACATTGAACCCCGCTGTATTTATTTTTTGGATTACCACTTCCACCGCTGTTATCGTTCACTCAATCAATGATCGTATCATTATTTTTATCACCTGCCTTGCCTGGATGCTGGGAACAGATATTTTAAAAGTACTTTTAGCCGGAAAAATCCGTAACCGGCTTACGCCACATAATATTCATATCATCAACCGCATTAACGGTATTATTTTAATTGTTTTTGGTATTGCCTTAATTTGGGGGCTGCTTATGTATGGCAAACGACTCTAAAAAAAAGCAGGCAAAAAAAAATGGGTTTCTGCGGAAACTATGGCAGTGGAGCAAACGCATCTTCCTGTGGATATTTATTTTTCAACTTTTTTATATCATACTTCTTAAGTGGGTTAATCCGCCCATCACGATTACGCAACTGGTAAGTTTGGTAAGTGGCCACGGATTAAAAAGAGATTATGTTGGCCGCAATTCAATTTCATCGAATGCAAGGTTGGCGGTTATAGCTTCAGAAGACCAGTTATTTCCCGACCATGAAGGCTTTGATTGGAAAAGCATTAAAAAGGCAAGAAGGTATAATGAAAAAAAACCCGGACGGGTAAGAGGTGCCAGCACCATCAGTCAGCAGGTAGCCAAAAATGTTTTTCTATGGCAAGGAAGAAGCTGGATACGAAAAGGTCTGGAAGTATATTTTACTTTTATGATAGAAGTGTTGTGGGGAAAGAAAAGGATAATGGAAGTGTACCTCAATGTGATTGAAATGGGAGATGGAATTTTCGGAATTGAAATGGCGTCGCAGATATATTTTAATAAACCAGCTAAAAACCTGACTAGGCAGGAAGCAGCTATGATAGCAGCTTGTTTGCCCAATCCTAAACGATTTAAAGTAAAACCGCTGTCTTCATTCGTTGCGGGACGGTCAAGAACTATAGTGCAACAAATGAACAATCTGCAAGGCGACCCGGATGTACAACGAATAATCGGAACGCTGCCACCATGATGTGTTACTCAACAATCAATTTTATTTTCTCGCTATTGTGCGTTGGATAATAATACCCGGAACGAATAGCAAAACGCAGATAATATATTCCCGGAGGAAGTGCAGGTATAATTGTTACCTGCCCATTTTTTTCTTCCACTATTTTTTTCAAAGAAAGAGTGGTAGCAATATCTTTTATCCACCCCTTAGCGTTGTACACTGCTATGAGTATGGTATCTTTTAACTGCTGTTTTTTTAAAATAAAATCATAGTATGCAACGGGTAATACAGGTTTAAAGATTAAAGAAAGACCTGTTGCTAATCCTTCAATGTTGTATTCTTTTTTCGTTGTTTCAATTTGTACTTTGGCAAAAGAAGCAAGAGATGAATCATACCCATAGCCAATCCACCCGATTGGTGTTTTTATTGAATCAGCAAACCGCTGTAACTCATACTTATCTAATAAATAAACAGATTTACCCAGCATTGAATCTTCTATCGGCCAAAAATTATAATTGTTTCTTCTTCCTTTATACAGATTTTGCGAAAAAGTCATTTGCCCAGTATAAAACCAGTACTTGGATGCCCGTTGATACGAGTTGCTGAAAACAATGGGTAAGCCCTTTGTCTTTTCCTTCATAATGGCCGGCCAATCCTTCCAGCTATGATAACGTTCTTTTATTGCTTTTACTGGCAACAGATCTTCTATCATTATTATTCGGACAAATAAAACAAGAAGAAGTGTAAGGGGCAGCAATTTGTAAAACATCTTTTGCCACTTCACCTTTTCATATAAATATTGATGGGATAACACAATTAAAGATACCAGCACCGGCGATGTCCAGTTCCCTTCCACCTTTCCCCGAAATGAACTGAGCAGAAAAAAAGCATAGATACCAATCATCGTATATCGTAAGGCTTTTTCTGTTGCATTTTTTGTTTGATATAAAAAGGCAGCTGGTAATAAAATAAATCCGGCAATAGGACCGGGTAATAATAATTGCCCGATAATATAATCAAATGTAAAAGAAGGCTTGTAAGCATTTACATTACTTTCAAATAAATGATAACGGAAACTTACCCAATCATGCTGGTATTGCCACCAAAGATGTGGGGCAAATAAAAGCAAGGCAATAATTCCAGCAATATATAATTGATATTTTGTAAATAAACGGATGTTGGATAGCAGTACAAAGAAAATAATTAATACAGCATGATACTTACTGTACAATAACAGTGCAACCGACAAACCCAATAAAAAAGTATTGAAGAGAGAATACCGGGCGATAAATTTTTTGTAACATAAAAAGAATAAGGCCGTAAAAAATATCAGTGGTATATCCGGCACAGCTACAAAACCGGTAACCTGTATTACCGCCATTGATAAAGCAATGCCATAGAAAAGAAGCGGATTCTTTTTATCAATCAGCTTTTCAATAATAACTAATGAAAAAATATTGAGCAGCAACGGAAATAAACGAACACCCAATTCATTCGGGAAAATGGCATAGCCCATCTTCACCAGCACAGCTATCATTGGCGGATGGTCAAAATAGCCCCAGTCAAGATAATGTGAATACACCCAATAGTAGGCCTCGTCATCCTGCAGTTCGGTAAGGCCCGCCTGCAATAGGCCAAGCAACAACCATAATCCGTAAAATGCTAAGCGGTGATTTCTTTGGAAAAACTCTTTCATTGTTATTGCGAAAATAACAACAATTATTTCAGCAACTGGTCAACAGCAATAATCGCTTTTTGTAGCCGTTCATTATAAGGGCCACTAATTTCAACCCAGGGAACGGTCTGATTGGTCATAATGTCCTTATATATATTGTACAGTTTTTTCCGTGTATGTAAATCAGGGTATTCCCGCAGCTCATCTTTTACCCAGGGCAAATCAATATTACATAACAGGTACAGGTCGTATTCTCTTTTTATTATTTCATCCAAAATAAAACGGTGGCACTTACCAAAAACAAACTCACACCACACTTTCATTACATACATATCCGTATCTATCAGCAAAGGCAGATGACCTCCGGCTTCTAGCATTGGTAAAGAGTTTCTTTCTAATGTTGTAACAAACTCATCCTCCAAAGCAAGCTGACCTTTGGCTATTGTCAGCAAATCATCAAATTCATAATTGGTGCCATTAGCCAACAAATATTCCCGGGCAAATTCCGGACACCACATTGTATCATAGTGTTGTGACAGTTGTTTACACAACGTACTCTTGCCGGTACTCTCCGGACCGAGGATGACGATTTTTTTAAGCATGTTGTTTTTTTGCTTTTTTCATCCATTCAATTAACCCCATCACCGATAATACAAGAAACACAAGATACTGCACACTGGTAAATACCGCTCCTTTAAAAAAGTAAAGTGGTATGGATGCTATGTTAGTGATGGCCCACCAAATCCAATTCTCTACTTTCTTTCTTGTCATTTGCCACATGCCGGTGTAAGCGGCGGCGGAGGCAAAAGAATCTGCCCATGGTACAGTACTATCTGTATAAGTTTTTAAAATAAAAAATAAGACAGCCCAGCTTATAATAAAGAATGAGATACAGATAAGCCAGTCTTTTTTAGTGTTGAAAGTTATAGGCAAAATTTTTCCACCTTTTTTTTGGCTCCACACATACCAACCATAAAGGCTCATGGCGGTGTAATAAAAATTGAGGCTGCCTTCTGCATACAAATTCCACCAACTAAAACAAAACCAAGTGTATAAAACAGTATTGATAATGCCCGTTGGATATACAAGGATGTTTTCTTTTCTTGAAAACAGCACACTTACAATACCAAAGAACACCGCTACATATTCCAGCCCGGATGTGTTTTTCATTCCCTCTATAAACTGCTGATATATTTCTTGCAATGAAAGTGTTTTACCAAAAATAGTTACTCTGACTTGCTGTTACGATACTTTTTAAAAAATCGTAGGTATTTTATTCCTTTCGAAGTTTGAAAACGGGTGGGCACTTGTTGCCATTGCCCGCCACCAGAACGCCACACTAAAAAATGAAGATGTGGTACAGCAGCAAATCCGGTTTTGCCACTCAAGGCAATTACTTGTCCTTGCTTTACACTGTCGCCAACATTTACTATTGCACCATTAAGTTGTAAATGCCAGTAACCAGCTCTTGAGCCATCGGCATGTTGTATTACAATGTTGTTTCCATCTGACCGGTATTTTATATTGAACCCACCTTTTGTTCCATCTTCTTTTACCCTTACTACCACACCTGATCTTGCGGCAGCAATATTGGTTCCCCGTTTCATGTTAAAATCAAGAGCAGCTCTTTCCTTGTGGGTAAAACCGCTGAAGTAGCCCTGTATCACCCGGAATGATTTGCCTTCTTCAAACGGCAATGCATACACATAACTGGTATCGTCTTTTATTATACCCTTTTGTAAAAGTTTAGTTTCTTCTCGCAATGGGTTTTTGCTCACCGAACAGGCTGCAAAAGAAAGTATCAACGATAAATATAAAATAGTCTTTTGGATTCCTTGTTTGCCGTACAGGCAGGTTTGCGCTGATGCTCCTTTGCGGCCTTTATTAGAAATATACGTATGTTTCATTTTATAAGAAGAGAATAAAAGTATTTTAATCACCTTGTAAAAATAAGTTCATCCTGAAACTTCCTACTTCATAATTATTTAATTGTTTGCCAAATAAAAACGGTGTAGCTTTTCTGTCCTAAAATATTTTAAAACCTAAATCAATCAATTATGACAACACAAGAAGTGGCTGCCCGGTTCAATGAATTGGCACAAACCGGACAATGGGACAAAGTGCAGGAAGAACTTTATGCAGATAATGCTGTAAGTATAGAACCAGCACATGCTGCTGCCATCGGAATGGGAAATGCGGAAGGTATAGAGGCCATTAAGGCAAAAGGAGCTGCATTTGGTGCAATGGTAGAAGAAATGCACGGTGGATATTCTACAGAACCAGTAATTGCAGGAAATCATTTTAGCGTCGCCATGGGAATGGATGTAACTATGAAAGGTGCTGGCCGTATTAAGTTGGATGAAATAGCGGTCTATGAAGTAAAGGATGGAAAGATTGCGAAAGAGCAATTCTTCTTTTAGTTGATGAAATACAGGCACACGGATGACACGAATTTGATAGATGAACACGGATTATTTTACTACGCAAAATTCTGGATACTTTATTTTGGATGTTTTTGTAAATCTTTAATCTTGTTTTCTGCGAAGCAGAAAGAAATTAGTGTTCATCCGTTACATCAGTGTCATCCGTGTGCCTGTATTTATTTACTTTGCACCATGCACAAAAAAATACTTCTCCTCGGCAGTGGCGAACTCGGCAAAGAGTTAGTTATCTCCTTAAAACGATTAGGGCAAACAGTGATAGCAGTTGACAGCTATCCTGGCGCACCGGCCATGCAGGTAGCCGATGGGTTTGAAGTAATTGATATGCTGAATGGAGAACAGTTAGATACAGTAATCGCAAAACATAAACCAGACTTAGTGGTTCCTGAAATAGAAGCCATAAGAACGGAGCGGTTTTATGATTATGAAAAACAAAATATTCAAGTAGTACCCAGTGCAAAGGCGGCCAACTTTACTATGAACCGTAAGTTGATAAGAGATTTGGCCAGCAAAGAACTGGGATTGAGAACAGCGAAATATTTTTATGCTACTACGGTTGAAGAATTTAATAAAGCAGTAAATGAAATCGGCTTGCCTTGTGTGGTAAAACCTTTGATGTCTTCATCCGGAAAAGGACAAAGTGTATTACGGAATGAAAGCGACAAACAAACAGTTTGGGAATATGCCATCAATAATTCGAGAGGTGATATAAAAGAAGTAATTATTGAAGAATTTATTTCTTTTCATACAGAAATAACATTGCTGACGGTGACACAAAAAAATGGTGTCACCTTATTTTGTCCACCTATCGGTCACCGGCAAGAAAGAGGCGACTACCAGGAAAGCTGGCAACCTGTTGCTATTAGCGAAAAAGATTACACCGAAGCCTGTGATATGGCTCAGCAAGTAACTACAGCATTAACCGGTGCTGGCTTATGGGGTGTAGAATTTTTCTTAACATATAATGGAGTTTATTTTTCAGAGCTAAGCCCACGGCCACATGATACCGGCATGGTTACATTGGCGGGCACACAAAACTTATCAGAATTTGAGTTACATGCAAGAGCCATTTTAGGGTTACCTATCCCTGAAATAAAATTAGAAAGAGCCGGCGCTAGTGCCGTTGTTCTTGCAAACAAATCAGCAGAACAATTTATAATAACAGGAGTCGAAAAAGCATTAGAGCAAACCAACACCGATGTAAGAGTGTTTGGAAAACCAGGCACAAGACCTTATCGCCGCATGGCAGTAGCCTTAGTATATGACGAGATAAATGCAAACATGGATGAAATAAGAAGAAAAGCAAAAATAGCAGCCGATTGTATTTCTATTCAATAAGAATAAAATGGAAAAAATAAACGTAGCAGAAAAATTATCAACCTTTAGTGATTATTTTAATCCAAGAATAGCCGGAGAACTAAATGGACAACAAGTAAAGCTGGTAAAATTTCAGGGAGAATTTGTTTGGCATCACCACGATAATGAAGACGAATTGTTTTATGTAGTAAAAGGAAGTTTTGACATGCACATGCTGGATAAAATAATTACAATAAATGAAGGCGAGTTTTTAATAATGCCCCGTGGAGTGGAGCATAAGCCGGTGGCTAAAGAAGAAGTAGAAATAATGTTGTTTGAACCAGCAACAACCTTAAACACTGGTAATATAGAAAACGAACTAACCCAAAAGGAACTGAAACATTTATAACCCGGCATCTTTGGAATATCTTTTAAATCTGAAAAATTAATCCATGAAATCCATTTTATAAATCCTTTAATCAGTGATTATCCTTCCACCATTTTCTTCAGATTCGCTAAGCCTTGCTCAAATTGTTTGCTCAAACTTTTGTTCAGCATAGGCCCCATCAGCCGGGCAATGGGCCAGGGCAATGCACCACTATTTTGCCAGGTAACTTTTGTTTCTCCATTTCCCCACTGTTCAAATAACCAGTTGTCTTTGGCTTTACTTTTCCAGGGCTTTAAAAATTCTAAGTCGAAGTGAATATGCTTATCATCGAGACTCGTAAGAGTTAAGCTTCCCATGCCTACTTTTTTTCCTTCCCATGCATACTTATGACCGGAAGTTTTTGGTGTACCGGTAATGTCTTTTTTAGTAGTAGGGTCACTTTGTTGCCACGGATTCCACTGGCTGTAATAATTCAGGTCGCTTACCTTATCCATCACCTCACCTACGGGTTTGGTAATAACAATTGTTTTTTCAATATTAAAAATCTTGGGCATCAGTGCAGCAACAATCAGCAGTGTTGCAATCATCCCAACGAAAATGTAAACGACAATCATAATCAAAAATTTAGGAAAGTCAAGGTAGCGAATTGCGATGGAGTAAGCAAACCGTTTATCATTGCTTCTGATACAAACTCATCAGCACTTTCTCTGGAGTCATGGGCGCATCATATGGAATATCAGCAGCAGGGTTAAAAGCTTTCACCGCATTTCGCAATGCAAAGTAAGCTCCGATACCATACATCAGCGGCGGCTCTCCTACGGCTTTGCTTCTAAAAATAGCGAGGTTATCTTTTACAGTTTCTAAAAAATAAATATCAATTTGTTTTGGCACCGAGTAAATGTCCGGCACTTTGTAAGTGCTCAGTGCATTTGATTTTAGTTTACCTTCTTTGTCATACAACAACTCTTCCATCGTCATCCAGCCAATGCCCTGAACCAACGAGCCTTCCACCTGGCCGATGTCAATAATAGGATTCATGCTCTTACCAAAGTCATGCACAATTTTTACGGAATCAATTTCATAAATCCCCCGCAGGCAATCAATAGTAGCAGTTGTAATGGCGGTGCCATACACATGATATGTAAACGGATGCCCTTTTTCTTTTGTTGCATCAAAATAAATACCCGGCGGTGCATAGTGGGCATGTTCTGATAAGCTGACTCGTTTTACAAAAGCTGCCATCACTAATTTATTCCAGTTCCAGTCTGTTTTTGTTCCGTCAATATATAACCAATCATCTTTTATTTCAACAGAACTGAGTTCCGATTTAAATTCTTCTGCCGCTACTTCTTTCAATCGTTGCAAAATAGCAAGGCAGGCAATTTCTGTTGCCTTACCATTCAAATCAGAAGAAGCACTGGCGGCTGTTGGTGAAGTATTGGCAACACGATAAGTGTTAGTTGTATTTACTTTTATTGCAGCGGAGTCAATAGAAAGAACAGCCGCAGCCACTTGTAATATTTTTGTATTCAACCCTTGTCCCATTTCCACACCGGCTGTACTTACTCCCACACTTCCGTCTGTGTAAACATGCACCAATGCTCTTGCCTGGTTCATCAGTGTTTTGGTAAAAGAAATACCAAAACAAATCGGCATTAATGCTAATCCTTTTTTGGAAAGTTTATTTTTTACATTGTAATCATCAACCTCTTGTTGCAGCTTTTTTATATCATATAATTCAACAGCTTTATCCCAGCATTCATTGGCTTCGCTTTGTGCCATTTGCCCGTACGGAAATTCATCGCCTGTCTTTAATAAATTCTTCTGTTGAATAACAAGGGGAGAAATATTTAATTGCTCAGCAGCTTTGACAATTGCCGCTTCTATCACAAACATTCCCTGCGGGCCACCAAACCCACGGAAGGCGGTGTTGGGTGGTAAGTTTGTTCTGCAACTGAAGGCAGTTGCTTTTACATTCGGAATAAAATAAGAATTAGTACAATGAAACAGGGTTCGCTCCATCACAGCCGGAGATAAGTCCGCAGCGGCTCCGGCATTTTGATAAAACGTTGCTTCGTAAGCGATGATCTTATAATCTTTATCTAACCCGATTTTAAAATCGGATGAGTAAGGATGCCGCTTACCCGTCATCCGCATATCTTCCATGCGATGCAAAGCATATTTCACTGGTTTTTTTAAATGATATGCTGCCAATGCACACATCACTCC
Source organism: Chitinophagaceae bacterium (assembly GCA_031415255.1). Taxonomy (GTDB): domain Bacteria; phylum Bacteroidota; class Bacteroidia; order Chitinophagales; family Chitinophagaceae; genus JJ008. The sequence goes on from JANORJ010000292.1 coordinate 9,405, forward strand.
CCAGGGAGTGGCCTGATCTTCTTTGCCACCAAAGCCGCCACCTAATCTTGTTGTATCCACTTCTATAAAATTCATGGAAACGTTCAGCACTCTTGCTGCTGTTCGTTGTACTTGAGTTGGCCCTTGTGTGGAAGAATAAATTCGCAATGCACCATTTTCTTGCGGCACGGCATAAGCACCTTGTGTTTCAATGTATAAATGTTCCTGTCCGTTAGTTTCTGTACTGCCTTCAAAAATATGTTTGCATTGGTTCCATGCAGTTGTTGTCTCGCCAATTTGAAATGTTCTTGGCGGAATGATCAACTCTCCTTTTTCTTTCGCTTCTCTTGGGTCAGTAATAATTGGCAATGGCTCAATTACTACTTTTATTTTCTTTACTGCAGCTTTGGCTGCTTCATCAGAAGTAGCAACAACTAATGCAATAGGCATTCCGCAAAAATGAACATGGGTGCTAGCTAACAATTCTTCATCGGGGATAATACCGCCAATCTGGTTTTCGCCGGGAATATCAACCGCCGTAAATATTCTTACCACTCCGGGCATTGCAGCAGCTTCGCTACTATCCAACGAAATTATTTTTCCATGCGCCACTGGCGAATCAAATACAGAAGCGAACAAAGTTCCGTTCACCAATGGAATATCATCGAGGTAAACCGACTCGCCACGAACATGGGTGTATGAATCTATATTCTTCATACCCCCAGCCCCTAAAGGGGAGTAAAGAAATTGTTCTATAAAAGAAGTAGTCTTCAATCTGTAGGAGTTTTAAATTCCCCTTTAGGGGTTAGGGGTATAAAATGCGCCTTTATCAATTGCCCGAGCAACAATGTTTTATATTCTTTCGTTCCTCTGGCATCACTAATCGGCGATATTTCTGTTTGCATTACTTCAATTACTTCTTGTACTAATGATTCAGTTATTTGCTTTCCTATTAAAAACTTCGAAGTCTTTTGCAAATACATTGGCACCGGTCCCACACCACCCGCCGACAAACTAGCTTTTACAATCACATCACCGTTCATTTGTAAACGAATAGCTGAATTAACACTGGCAATATCCAAATGAGTTCGTTTACTTACTTTCTCAAAATGGAAATATGTGTTTGAGTCAGGTAAATCAAACCATATCTGTTCAATATGTTCCTCTGGTTTTTTATCTAAGGTTTTATAGCCTTTGTATAATTTTCTCAAGGGCAACTCTCGTTTAGTTGCGGGTGGGCTCCCCTCTCCACCGGTGGAGAGGGTAAGGGTGAGGTGTGCATCTAATGCCAAAAAGAAAATAGTGAAATCTCCAATCGGGGATGCGTTAATAAAATTTCCCGCTATCGTGGCCATGTTGCGAATGGGTGTAGAAGAAACTAATTTAGCATAACGTTGAAATGCAGGTATCGCCTCATTAAAAATTGGAGAGGATTTTAAATCACTCACCGTTGCCGAAGGACCGATAATACATTTATTACCTTCTTTAGAAATACCGTTCAGCTCTGGATGGTCAAAAACAAAACGAATAGCTGCGTTGGACATTACATCATGTTTCTGCACATATAAATCTGTTCCGCCACCTACTGTAGTCAATGGTGAATGATCAATAGTGAATGGGGGCGGCTCAAGGTTTAATAATCTTTCTTTTATCCCTGTAAAATATTCAGGCAGTATTTTTTTTCTTGTAACAAAAGAGATTGTGTCCTCTTCATTTCTTTCTTTCACTATTGCGGCTACTTTACCAGCAGCTCTTTCAATTGGCTTATAGCCGGTACAGCGGCAAATGTTTCCATCAATGGCTGCAATGGCAGTTTGTTGATTGGCTTCGGAACCACTTAAACAAAATCCAGCCAGCGATATTACAAAACCCGGCGTACAAAAGCCGCATTGTGTGCCACCTTCTTCAGCCATTGCCTGTTGAATTGGATTTAATGCATCAGCAAAGTTTATTCCTTCTATACTTACAATATGTTTTCCCTGTGCATTGCCAATTGGCATAAGGCAACTAGTCATACTTTCATATTTCAATTCACCAGCCACTATTTCACCAACCAATATGGTACATGCACCACAATCTCCTTCCCGACAACCAATCTTTGTCCCCATCAGATGGGCATGATAACGAATAAAGTCTAGCATTACCATGCCGGGTGGCAGGTCAGTAGCAATTGTTTTATCATTTAATATAAACTGTATCAAATTATTTTTATGATTGACATTTAAAGTTAGTATAATTGGTGGCATTAATGACCAAAACCAATCCGTTGCGCAGCAACTATCTGTGTTAATTTGTGTTCATCTGTGGCTAAAAATTTTTGAGTTGCGCAGCACCAATTTTATGAACAAACAATTCTACTACCGCCTTATTGCCCTATGGGTACTTTGTGAAGCCATGCTTGGCGGCATCATCCACGGATTTAAAATTCCCGTATCCGGATTGGTAGTCGGCAGTTGCGCCATCGTTTGTATTTGCCTTATCGCCTGGTATGTTCCGAACAAAGGCGCCATCATCAAAGCCACCATCATCGTAGCCATTTTTAAAATGATACTTAGTCCACAGGCACCACCACCTGCATACATCGCTGTTTTTTTTCAGGGTTTGTTGGGCGAAGCATTATTCTGGAACAGACGTTTCTACAGACTTTCCTGCATTTTATTAGCCGTACTCAGTTTATTAGAATCAGGATTGCAACGTATATTGATGCTGACGATTGTATATGGAAACGATCTATGGAAAGTAGTTAACAACTTCATCAATGGTCTTACTAAACAAAAATTAAGTACCAATTACAGTTTATGGATTGGCGGCGGCTATGCAGCCCTGCATTTCATTGCTGGAATATTGGTGGGCTGGTGGGCATCGTTATTGCCAAAATGGATTGAAAAATGGAGCAAAGAAGAAAAGTATAGTATTATAACAGAGGAAACAGCAACTATCATATTACCTGTTGCAACAAAAAAAAAGAAGCGGTTAAAAATTGGATTGTTTATAATATGGATACTGCTGATAGGATTGTATGTGCAGTCGTATTTTAAAATAGGAACACCGTTACTGCCTTCCCATATCTCCTTAAAAATATTACTGCGGTCACTAATCATTGTACTGGGCTGGATATTTATCATCGGTCCGTTGTTAACACAATTACTCCATTGGTGGCTAAAGAAAAAACAAACGAAATCCCAACAGGATGTGCAGGAGGTATTGCGGCTGTTACCAGCCATGCAGCAATTGATTGCACAAAGCTGGAAACAGTCATCCGCTAATAAAGGATGGAAAAAAATAAGTACCTGGAGTAAAATGGTATTAGTAAATGCACTTTCTCCCCTCTCCACGGAGTGGAGAGGGGTTGGGGGTGAAGTCTATATTCTCACCGCCCCCATTCAATCAGGCAAAACAACGTCATTAAGTAGCTGGTCAGAAAAAAGAGATGATGTTTATGGCATACTTACTCCGGTAGTAGATGGCAAAAGAATATTTATGAATGCCCAAAACCGCCAGTTATTTTTAATGGAAGCAAAAGAAGGCGAAAAAGAAACACTTGCCGTTGGCCGTTTTATATTCAGCAAAACAAATTTTAGTAAAGCCATACAAATTGTAAAGGATGCTATTGACAAAGAAGGCTGGTTAGTAATAGATGAAATAGGGCCGATGGAATTAAGGGGTGAAGGGTTTTGTGATGTGCTGAAAGAGGTATTAGCAAAACGAAAACATAATACCTTGTTAGTAGTAAGAGATAAAGAAGATATGGTAGAAAAAGTAAAAACTTATTTTAACATCGTTTACTCAGTACAAATTAGTGATACGGATGAATTAAAAAAGCAGTGGTTAGATTGATTTACAGTAAGCAACCTTCTGCTAAACGTCTTATCATCTTATAGACGGCCATACTTGATAACAGAATCTGAAAACCAGTAAAAACAAAATGTTTATATTTAAATGACTAATCCGGCGGGTATTGAAAACATTTTTTAAACTGCGTACATTAATTTTTACCTGATTATGCATTGTCGGAATTTATTATTACTGATTACTCTTTCCTTTTCTGTTATTCTATGCGCACAGCAAAATAATATGTCCGATAAAATCGGCAGTAAAAAATTTCAACCATCTTCACTTTTGTGGTATGAGACGTCTGCAAAAAAATGGGACGAAGCCCTGCCGATAGGGAATGGCCGCTTAGGCGCCATGGTTTTTGGAAAGAACGGGGAAGAACGTATCCAACTGAATGAAGAAACCTACTGGGCGGGCGGGCCTTATTCCACAGTAGTAAAAGGCGGCTATACAGTGTTGCCCGAAATACAAAAACTTGTATTTGAAGAAAAATATTTAGCGGCGCATAATTTATTCGGTAGAAACACAATGGGCTATCCGGTGGAACAAATGAAATATCAATGCCTCGCTAACCTGCATTTATTTTTTAAAAACCAGGATAGTGTTATTAATTACAAACGATGGCTTGATCTTGAAACCGGAATTTCCGGTGTTACTTATATTTCCAACGGGGTCACTTATCAGCGGGAAGTATTTGCATCGGCACCCGACCAGGTAATTGTTGTTCGTATTACGGCTGATAAGCCCGGAAGCATTTCCTTTACTGCCAACCTGCGGGGAGAAAGAAATCAGGTGCATTCCAATTATGCCACCGATTATTTCAGGATGGATCCATATGGTAATGATGGATTAATTCTAGCTGGTAAATCGGCCGATTACATGGGTGTGGAAGGAAAGATGAAATACGAAGCAAGACTAAAAGCAATACCAGAAGGAGGCACCATTAAAACGGATGATGTAAATCTGATTATTGAAAATGCAAATTCCGTAACAATTTATTTTGCAGCTGCCACCAATTTTGTGGATTACAAAGACGTAAGTGCTGACCAGCATCAACGGGTAAACAATTATTTCAACGCCATTGAAAATAAAAATTACAACAGCATTCTTACATCAGCTATTGCAGACCATAAAAAATATTTTGACCGGGTTTCACTGCAATTACCCAATACCGAAAATTCTTTTTTATCTACACCAGAACGGGTAAAAAAAATTCAAATAGAACCCGATCCTTCCATGGCCGCTTTGAGTTATCAATTTGGCAGGTACCTCATGATTGGTTCATCAAGGCCGGGGACAGAACCCGCCAACCTGCAGGGCATTTGGAATGATAATATGAACCCCATGTGGGACTCCAAGTACACTACCAACATCAACACCGAAATGAATTACTGGCCGGTGGAAAGCGGCAACCTGTCTGAATGTGCGGAGCCTTTGGTAAGAATGATTAAAGAATTAACCGACCAGGGTTCACAGGTGGCAAAGGAACATTATGGCGCAAGGGGCTGGGTGTTTCATCAAAACACAGATATATGGCGGGTGGCGGCACCAATGGATGGCCCCACTTGGGGAACATTTACCGTAGGCGGT
>JANORJ010000293.1:0-1825 GCA_031415255.1 Chitinophagaceae bacterium
CTGCCAACGAACGTTTTGCCGGTGCAGTAGATACCTATTGTATAGAGGCATTGATGCAGGATGGAAAAGCATTGCAGGCCGGTACTTCGCATTTTCTGGGTCAGAATTTTGCCAAAGCATTTGATGTAAAATTTTCTAACAAAGAAAATCAACTGGAGTATGTGTGGGCTACCAGTTGGGGAGTAAGCACAAGATTAGTTGGTGCATTGGTAATGGCACATAGTGATGACCAGGGATTGATATTGCCACCAAAGATTGCACCGTTGCAGGTTGTTATCGTTCCTATATATAAGGGTGATGAACAAAAAGCAGTGATTGATGAAAAGGCAAAAGAGATAATGACGAACCTGAAAAATCTTGGCGTAAGAGTGAAGTATGATGATAATGATAATAACAGACCGGGCTGGAAATTTGCCGAATATGAGATGAAAGGGGTGCCGGTTCGTTTAGCCTTAGGTGCAAGGGATCTGGAAAAAAATGTGGTGGAAGTAGCCCGCAGGGATACAAAAGAAAAAATGATGGTGGGATTGGATGGCATTGCACAATATGTAGATGGATTGCTGCTGGAAATTCAGCGGAATATGTTCAACAAAGCCAAAGCATTTCGGGATGAACATATTACACCTGCTGGTAATTGGGAAGAGTTTGTAAAACTGCTGGATGATAAAGGTGGTTTTATTGCAGCCCACTGGGATGGCACTGCTGAAACGGAAGAAGCAATTAAAGACAAAACGAAAGCTACTATCCGTTGCATACCATTGAACAATGTGCCCGAAGAAGGAAAGTGTATTTTAACCGGCAATATATCAACCCAACGGGTATTGTTTGCAAGAGCATATTAATAATAAGCATCAGGCCGCTAAACGCATCAGGCCGCTTTACTATTAGAATTTGTATCCATTAAATTAGCGGCCAGATGCGTAAAAACATTAAATTTATACCAACTAAATAGCGATTATGGAACAAAATCAAGACCAGTCCTTATTCGATATGAATATGGATGCAAGTACACAAGGTCATTTACTTTCAATAAGTAAATGGACTAAATTTATTTCAGTTACAGGCTTTGTAGTCGGTGGAATAGTTCTTATTCTGCTTGCTGCTTATGGCACAGAAATTATGAAACAATTTTCGAAACTGTTGTCTTTTGGAGATGCAGATTTTGCCGGTATGCTGATTGCAATAGTATTAGTTGCGTTTTTATTGATGGGCTGCTGGTTGTATTTTCTTTTCAGAGCTTCTACTTTATTGCGAAAAGGGTTGCAAAGTCGTGATACGACTCAGCTAAGCGAGGGATTTAAATCAATGCGCATCTATTTTGTATTTAGCTTTATTATTTCAGTCCTGAGTATTCTTTCTACACTACAATCACTTCTTTAATACATAAAAAAATGGAAAATAATAATAAATCTCTTTTCGATATAAATTTTGATGAAAACGTAAAGCAAAATCTGAAAGGTGCTGCAAAATGGGGTGGTATTGCTGCCATCGTTTCACTCGTGGGATCAATTTTAGGTCTTGTTAATTATTTCGTAGAAAAAGGAAAAACTCCAAAATATGTTGGAAGCGGTTATGAATCAATAAGGGTACAGCAAGCAACTGATGCAGGAGGATTCGTTTCAGTTGCCATAACTTTAATAATCGGTATAATTCTTTTTGTTTTTCTTAATAGATTTTCCAGAAAAGCTAAATCTGGCGTTGATACAAGTGATCAGTATTTGATTAATGAGGGATTGGGCAGCCTTTCCACCTATTTTAAGTTTATAGGTGTTCTGCTTATCATCTTAATTGTTCTGTTTGGATTGGCTCTTTTAATAGGTATAGG
>JANORJ010000294.1:0-3637 GCA_031415255.1 Chitinophagaceae bacterium
CAGCCAATGCCATAAAAAACTGCAGCTGGCCAACTCCTCATTTTTCTTCTCACATTTTTCCCCAATCATTGTGAATAACTGCGGGTTAGCCAAATCGGGTTTTGTGTTTCAATAGCTTAAATTCGCTGCCGGACTTTAAACGTAATAAACAGAAAACCGTGAGATTAAAAAGTTTAGAAATCAAGGGCTTCAAGAGTTTTGCCGACAAAACCATAGTAAGTTTTGATGACAACATTACGGGAATTGTAGGGCCCAATGGTTGTGGCAAATCCAATATTGTGGATAGCATTCGTTGGGTTATCGGCGAGCAAAAAATTAGCCACCTGCGAAGTGAAAACCTGGACAGCTTAGTGTTCAACGGTTCTAAAACCCGCAGTGCCAGCGGACTTGCCGAGGTAAGCCTGACTTTTGAAAATACTAAAAACCTATTGCCAACAGAATTTACCACCGTAACCGTAACTCGTAAATTTTATAAAAGCGGCGAAAGTGAATACCGTCTTAATGATGTGCAGTGCAGGCTGAAAGATATTCAGAACCTGTTTATGGATACGGGTATCAGCACCGACAGTTATGCCATTATAGAGCTGGGCATGGTGGATGATTTGATTAAAGACAAAGACAATAGCCGCCGCAAAATGCTGGAGCAGGCCGCCGGTATTTCCATTTACAAAACCCGCAAGAAAGAAGCGAAACTGAAACTGGATGCCACGGAGCAGGATTTGGCCCGTATAGAAGATTTGCTTTTTGAAATCAACAACCAATTGAAGGCATTGGAAAGCCAGGCAAAAAAGGCAGAGAAATATCATGAGATAAAAAAAGACTATCGGGAAGTAAGTATTGAACTGGCGAAAGCATCGCTGGAAGGTTTTAACCTTACCTATAAAGAACTGAACGAACAACAGGATATAGAAACTGACAAGCGGATAAAATTAGAAGCCGAGATTGCTAGTGAAGAAGCGGCATTGGAACAGGAGAAATTGGCTTTCATCGAAAAAGAAAGACAGTTGCAAAGTATGCAGCATGCTTTCAACGATATGGTGCAGACGGTGCGTAGCAAGGAGAATGATAAAAACTTATCAGCCCAACGCCTCGAACACCTGAAAGAAAAAGAAACCAGCCTGAAAGATTTTTTACAAAAGGCAGAAGGGCAACTAAATGGCATTGATGAAAGCATTGGCTTTACTACCATGCAGGTGGAAGAAGAAGAAAAGGCATTGACAGGATTGAGCGAACAACTGGAGCAACTGCGCCATGATGTGGATGCCAAAAGAAATGTGCTGGATGAAAAACGCCGCAACCTCGATAACCTTCGCAGTGAATACCAACAAATACAACGCAGCCAGTTTGATGCCGAGAAAAAAGTAGCCGTAGCTGATACTTCTGTTCAGAATTTGCAACGAGTAATCGGGCAGATAGAAGAAGAGAGGAAACAAAGAGAAAACCAACGCCAACACTTAGACAATGACAGGATACTGAAAGAAAAAGAACTGGGCATTAAGAAAGTGGACTTGGAACAGTTGCAACATCATCAGGAAAATACCAAAGACCAGATTTTACAAACACAGTCAATGCTAGATGGTCTTCGCAATAACCTTGCTGAAGAAAACAGAAAATTAGATGCGAAGAAAAATGAACATGATTTGCTGAAGAGCATGATTGATTCAATGGAAGGCTATCCTGACTCGGTTAAGTTTTTGCATAATAACAGCAATTGGAATCACAGCTCACCTATTCTTTCGGATGTGTTGTATGTTAATGAAGAATACAGAACTGCATTGGAAAATGTGCTGGAGCCTTACCTCAGTTATTATGTGGTAAACGATTTACACGAAGGCTTGCAGGCTGTACATTTATTGGATGAAAATAAAAAAGGGAAAGCCAATTTTTTCTTGTTGAATAAGTTTGATGAGCTTCAGGCTGAAGTATCATCTCATCAATTGGAAGGTGCAATACCTGCATTGAGTGTAGTGGAAGTAGAAGAGAAATATAGAAAGCTGGCTGAGCATCTTTTAGGCAATGTATTTATTGCGGACAGCGAAGATGCCTTGCAAAACAGCAATGGCTTTGTGGTAATAGAAAAGAACGGTAAGTATGTAAAAGGAAAATATTCTCTTACCGGTGGTAGTGTAGGATTGATAGAAGGTAAAAAGATTGGAAGGGTAAAAAACCTGGAGAAATTGCAAGAAGAAATTTTGGTGCAGGATGTGGTAGTAGAAGCATTGCGTTCTGAAATTCAGAGTCGTCATAATGAAGTGATTGCTTTTAATGAAGATCTGAGAGAAACTGCTGTTCGTGATACCGAAAGAGAAATTCAACAACTGACCAACGAAGTTTTTTCGTTGCATAATAAATTGGAGAATCTATATTCTTCACAGACAAATAGCCAACACCGTTTGGAAGAACTGGGTTTGCAAATGCACCAGACACATGAGTCGGTGGCGGGTGTAAGAAACCAGTTAGGGGAGTTTAATGAGTTGCTGCAGATGAATGCCAATAAACTAACTGAGGCAGATGAATTATTTAAAGTTACAGAAACAGATTACAACGAAGCCACTCGTCAATACAATGAGTTCAACCTGAATGTAACGAAGCAGCAGAGTAAGATAAGTGGATTGAAACAGGAACTTGAATTCAAGAGCAATCAGCTGAATGATTTGAAAAGTCAAATTGAAAGCAACACCGCTCAGTCAGTTGAAACGGCAAACAATATTGAGCAATCAGCCCAATCGCTGAAAGAAATAGAAGAAGGCTTGCTGCAACTGATGCACAGCAAAGAAGATGAAGAGAAAAAATTAAACGAAGCAGATCAGGCTTATTATAATCTTCGTAACCAACTAAGCGAAAAGGAAAGTGAAATCCGCCATAAAGTAAAAGATAAAGAGCAGGTGGAGCACATGCTAGCGGCTATCAAAGACAAACTGAATGAACTGAAACTGCAATTAGCCGGAATGAAAGAAAGGCTGAATGTGGAATTCAGAATCAATCTGGAAGATATTTTGGGTGAAGCAAGGGCAGGGGAAGTGGCCGTGGAAGAACTGCAGGAAAAAGCTGACCGTATGAAGAAACGGTTAGAAAACTTGGGCGAAGTAAACCCGACGGCGATAGAAGCATTTACCGAAATGAAGAAGCGGTATGATTTTATTGTAGAACAAAAGACAGATTTAGTAGATGCCAAAGAGAGTTTATTAAAAACGATTGAAGAAGTAGAAATAACAGCGAACCAGAAATTCTTAGACACCTTCCATAAGGTGAGGGAAAATTTTGCTATCGTATTTAAGTCACTCTTTACGGAAGATGACCAGTGCGATTTGGTGCTGGAGAACCCGGAAAATATTTCGGAAAGCAGCATTGATGTAATTGCAAAGCCTAAGGGAAAACGTCCTTCTTCCTTAACTCAGTTGAGTGGAGGAGAAAGAACATTGACGGCAACCGCTTTGTTATTTGCTATCTATCTAATCAAGCCAGCACCGTTCTGTATTTTGGATGAGGTGGATGCGCCATTGGATGATGCCAACGTTAGCAAGTTTACTAAAATGATTCGCCAGTTCAGCGACAACTCTCAGTTCATCATTGTTACGCACAATAAAATGACTATGAGTACTGTGGATGTAATTTATGGTGTGACAATGCAGGAGCC
>JANORJ010000295.1:0-15333 GCA_031415255.1 Chitinophagaceae bacterium
AAAGTTTGTGTAGCATACACTTTATATACCGATTTGCGTCTTTGCGCCTGCTGTGGCGGCACTTGGGCCGATATTACCACCATTAGCAAATCCAATTAAACTACATTTTTATTTTCCAGGTTGAAGAGAGAATCAACGAACTCATGCTTGTCAAATACCAACAGGTCTTCCATTTTTTCGCCTACGCCAATAAATTTTACGGGTATTTTAAATTGGTCTGCAATCGCTAGCACCACACCACCTTTTGCAGTTCCGTCCAATTTTGTAATGGCCAATGCTGTTACATCAGTTGTGGCTGTAAAATGTTTTGCTTGCTCCAGTGCATTTTGCCCGGTCGAGCCGTCCAGTACCAATAACACTTCATGCGGGGCATCAGGAATTGTTTTTTGAATAACTCGTTTTATCTTACTTAGCTCATCCATCAGGTGGGCTTTATTATGTAACCGTCCGGCTGTGTCAATCAGCACCACATCGCTTAGCCTGGCAATGGCACTTTGTACGGTATCAAAAGCCACAGCTGCTGGGTCGCTTCCCATATCCTGCTTTACAATCGGCACCCCCACTCTTTCACTCCAAATAGTTAATTGATCAACAGCGGCGGCACGGAAAGTATCAGCAGCTCCCAGCAAAACATTCTTACCTGCTTTTTTAAAATTGTAGGCCAACTTGCCGATTGTTGTGGTTTTGCCCACACCATTTACACCCACCACCAGAATGATATAAGGCTTTACTGGCAAGTCCGAATTAAAGGCATAGCTGTTTGATTCAGGGGCGTCTACCAGCAATGTCTCAATTTCTTCCTGTAACATTTTATTAAGCTCCGCCGCATTCAGGTATTTGTCTTTCGCCACCCTTTTCTCTATCCGTTCAATAATCTTTACGGTTGTTTCTATACCCACATCGGCACTTACCAATGCCTCTTCCAGATTGTCCAGCACTTCTTCATCTACGGTACTTTTACCGGCAATGGCTTTGGAAATTTTGGCAAAGAAACCTTCCTTGGTTTTTTTCAAACCTTCGTCAAGACTTTCCTTTTCCTTTTTACCGAACAATTTGTTGAAGAATCCCATGATTGAATATTTGTGAAAAGTGAATTGTCAATAGTCAATGATACCAGATAGTACAAGCCCCATTCACTACTCACCATTGACCATTCACCAATTTAAAAAACAAAAGCCATCCGTTTTCCACGAATAGCTTTTTAATTTCCTTTTCTCCCCTTTAGGGGGATGGGGGCATTATTTCTGAGCTAAAAAATCTTTAACGCTATCCTTGTGGATAATCTGCTCTTTAAAAGTGTAAGCACCGGTTTTGGCGCTGCGAACCGCTTTTACCACTTTAGTCCAGTTTTTTGCATCAGCCGAAGCCTTTAAGTCTTTTACTTTTGCGTTTTTTGAAGCTGCTTTTGCCATGATTACTTGATTTCTTTATGAACAGTTACTTTTTTCAGAATCGGGTTGAACTTTTTTAGTTCCAATCTTTCAGGATTGTTCTTTTTGTTTTTTACAGTGATGTAACGGCTGGTGCCGGGCTTACCACTTGTTTTGTGTTCGGTACACTCTAATATGACCTGTACACGACTTCCTTTCTTTGCCATGATTATAAAACTTTAATAGTGTTAGATTTTTTCGCCTCTTGCTCTCAGCTCTTTTACTACTGCCAAAAGACCGTTCTTATTAATGGTGCGGATAGCACCAGTAGTTAATTTCAACGTTACCCACTTGTCTTCTTCGACAAGATAAAATTTCTTTTTCTGCAAATTGGGCAGAAAGCGACGCTTAGTCTTAATGTTAGAGTGAGAAACCTTGTTTCCACCCACCGGGACTTTACCTGTAACCTGACATACTCTGGCCATGATTGTTCTAAATTTTGGACGGCAAAGGTAGGGGAAAGCAATGAATAATTACTATTGAATAATTAAAAAATCAGGCTAATAGCTCGGGTTTTACTAACAGGCTGTGGAAAGCTGGGATTTGGAGATTTCTAATGGCTAAAACACAGGCTTTTGAACCTTGCTTCATGTTTTCTAGGCTTTATTCCATGCAAGTTTAGACTGAGTTTATTTCAGGCTCCTCATCAGGGCCTGATTGCTGCTCTTCTTTTGCTGAATGACTGTTTTCCAGTAGTTTCGCTATTCCTTAAATCGCAAATATTCAATTTTAAATCTTCAATAAGTTATGGCATACGATGTAGTAGTTCTCGGAAGCGGTCCTGGTGGTTATGTGGCGGCTATCCGTGCATCTCAGTTAGGTTTTAAAACAGCAATTATTGAAAAAGAAAGTCTCGGTGGTATTTGCCTTAACTGGGGCTGTATTCCTACCAAGGCCTTGCTTAAAAGTGCACAGGTGATGGAAGACATTAAGCATGCAGCAGGATATGGTATTGAAGCAACAGGAAAAGCCAACTTTGAAGCCGTAATAAAAAGAAGTCGTGGCGTGGCAGATAAAATGAGCAAAGGCGTTCAGTTTCTGATGAAGAAAAATAAAATAGATGTGGTGATGGGATTTGGAAAACTGAAAGCAAAAGGACAAGTGGAAGTAACAGCCGCAGATGGCAGTAAGAAAATAGTAGAAGGAAAACATATCATTATCGCAACTGGTGGACGCAGCCGTGAGTTGCCAGCACTGAAACAAGATGGCAAAAAAATAATTGGTTATCGTGAAGCCATGAATTTGCCAGCACAACCTAAATCAATTATTGTAGTGGGTAGTGGTGCAATAGGTGTTGAGTTTGGTTATTTCTATAATAGCATGGGAACAAAAGTGACCATCGTTGAATTTTTGCCTCGCATCGTTCCGGTTGAAGATGAAGAAATTTCTAAAGAACTAGAAAAGAATTTTAAGAAGAATGGTATTGATGTATTGGTTAATAGCGAAGTGACATCGGTAGATACATCAGGTGCTGGTGTAAAGGCCACAATAAAAACTGCTGATGGAGAGAAAGTATTGGAAGCAGATATTTTATTAAGTGCTGTTGGTGTTATTGCCAACTTGGAAGGCATTGGTTTGGAAGAACTCGGTATTAAAACAGATAAAGGCCGTGTACTGGTTGACAAATATGGCCAAACAAACGTACCCGGCTTTTATGCCATTGGTGATTGTGCACCGGGACAAGCTCTTGCCCACGTTGCCAGTAAAGAAGCTATCATAACCGTAGAAAATATTGGTTACAACGAAAAGAAATACAATCATCAGCCGGAAGCATTGGATTATAACAATGTGCCGGGCTGTACGTATTGCTATCCTGAAATAGCTTCTGTTGGTTACACAGAAAAGCAAGCGAAAGAAGCTGGCTACGAAGTGAAGGTTGGTAAATTTCCGTTAAGTGCAAGTGGCAAAGCATCTGCTGCCGGCCACACAGAAGGATTTGTGAAAGTAGTGTTTGATGCGAAATACGGTGAGTGGCTAGGCACCCACATGATTGGTTATAACGTTACTGAAATAATTATTGAAACGGTATTAGGTAGAAAATTAGAAACTACTTATCATGAAGTGTTGAACAGCATACACCCTCACCCAACTATCAGCGAAAGTGTGAAGGATGCGATAGAAGTGGCATATGGCGAGGCAATACATTTGTAAGAGCAAAAAACAGATTTAAAGACCTGCCTTCCGGCGGGAGAAGGGATTATAAGGAAATTTGTAACCCTTTTTTTATACTATTTATAAAATAATATACGAAAATCAAGCAGTAGAAAGTAATGCTGTTTTCAAAAAGTAAAAGAAATTATTTTTTTATTGTCAAGCAAATATTCCTGAATCCATTTTTGTTTTTCTTCTCCGAAGAAAATTTCAATCAAAAATTCAACTTCACTATCTTTTAAAGTTATTTTTTTTTCGTCGGCTTGTATTCCTGCACTACGTAAATCCGATAGTAATTCATTCTTAATATCAATATCTTTCAATTGAATTACAATTACCAGTAATCGGGTAACTTTTTTAGTGCGAAATATTTTGTTGATAAAAGGAGTGCCGAAAATAATAATTAAAGACCCTGCCATAAAAGTTGCAGCGAGGTAAAACTCACCAAAACCAATGGCCAAACCTACAGCGGCAGCCAACCATATTATACCTGCTGTAGTAATTCCAGAAATTGAAAATCCATCTTTAAATATTGCTCCGGCACCAATAAAGCCAACACCACTTACTACATAGGCAGCAATTTGTGTGGGATTATCTGGTCCGCCAATTTTATAAGAAAGAATTGCGAACAAGGTAGCCCCGAGACAAATAATAGTTATTGTTTTTAGCCCGGCTACTTTATCTTTCAATTCCCGTTCAAGGCCAAGTATAATACCTGCTGACACAGCCAGCAATGCTTTATATACATCTAATATTTCCCAGTGATCTATCATAAATTAATTTATTCAAACAACTCTGTCTGGTTAGTTTCTTTTCCTTTTACCCATTCCATTTCTGTTGACTTACTGTAATCAGTTAATTTGGTTCCTACAGTTCTATAACCGGTTACTTCTACTATTTTGGTAATCTTCAGTTTCGCTTTTCTTATTTGCGCACCCCTGCCCTGCTGCATAGCTAATATTGGTTCTTCGTCAGTCGTTACTGCTTCTACATAATTTCCATCGCCTTCTTTAATAAAGAGGAACTTAGTTTTTAAGGTGCTTGTTTCAATTTTGAAACGTTTTACCATGTATTGCTTCTTGTCATTATCAACATATACAGCGGTGATTATTTTTTCGGCGTCAAACTTTCCGATGTATAAAACTTTATCAGGGTCAATCTTTTGCGTCATCTCCTGGTCAGTTATTTCATAATTGCCATCGTTGTATAAAACTAAAATCCTATCATCCGGTTCAAAGCTGCCAAGGAAAGTTCCTTTTTCTTCTGCACTCAGGCGGCCAAATTTTTCATCAAACCAAAGTTTTCGTCCGCTGAGTGTTGCCTTTCCCGCTTCTTTAAATCGCACCGCTTTAATGGGATATTTAGTGATGGTGTTTCCCATGCTGCTGCGTCCTTTAATCTCCAGCTCTGCAAAATTAAATTCTAGTTCTTTTTTATGTGCAGCACAACCGGGTGTTAGTGTTATCTTAACAACTTCTGCTTCCCCATTTGCATTTACACTCAAGTAATGCACTTTACTTTTTTCATCACCTTTCGTAAGGTCATATTCTTTTTCTCTTGTTACTCCGGTTACATTAAACCGCTTGGCAAAACTTTTCCCACCTTTTCCATCTGCATAAACCATATTGTAAGTAGTACGTTCATCATTCTTCTGAAAAACGGCCACATGCAGAATGTCTTTGCCAATAAATGTTTTGTCAGAGACTTTCACCACTTTCATTATTCCCCGTTTGGCAAATACAATGATATCGTCAAGGTCAGAACATTCAAATAACAATTCATCTTTCTTCAATCCTGTTCCAATAAATCCTTCTTCCCGGTTTACATAAAGTTTGGTATTAGCAATAGCCACACTCTTCGCTTCTATTATTTCAAACTGTTTAATCTCCGTTTTTCTTTCCCGGCCTTTACCATATTTTTTCAGCAGATTTTCATAATAAGCTACTGCAAAATCTATCAAGTTATCCAAATCATTCTTTACCTGCTTAATATCTGCTTCCAACCCTTTTATCTGCGCATTCAATTCATCAATATCTAATTTATAAATACGACGAACTGGTTTTTCTGTCAGTTTTATAATATCTTCTCTTGTAATATCTCTCTTCAGTTGTTTTTTAAAAGGTACAAATGCTTTATCAATCCCTTCCAGCACTTTATCCCAAGTTTCATGTTTCTTTTCCAGTTCCTTATATATCTTTTCTTCGAAGAATATTTTTTCTAAGGAAGTGTAATGCCATTTTTCCTGCAGCTCATTCAGTTTAATTTTCAATTCCTGTCCCAGCAGGTCTTTCGTTTTATCAACTGATAATTTCAGCAACTCTTGTACACCAACAAATTCTGGTTTGTGTCCTACAATCACACAGGCATTTGGTGAAATAGAAATTTCGCAATCTGTAAATTTATATAAGGCATCAATGGTAATATCTGGAGAAATACCGGGAGCTAAATCAACCTGTATCTCCACTTCAGCAGCAGTATTGTCGGTTACTTTTTTAATTTTTATTTTATTTTGGTCATTAGCTTTTACAATGGACTCCATCAACTGAGAAGTAGTAACTCCATATGGCACACTTTTTATTGCCAGTGTTTTCTTATCTACTTCTTCTATATGTGCTCTTACTTTTACCTTGCCACTTCTTTTACCCTGGTTGTAATCCGCCACATCCACCATGCCGCCTGTCAAAAAATCAGGATGAAGTTCAAATCTCTTTCCTCGTAAATGTTTTATAGCGGCTTCAATAATTTCGCAAAAATTATGTGGAAGAATTTTTGTTGACAAGCCAACTGCGATACCTTCAGCACCTTGTGCCAGCAGCAACGGAAACTTCATCGGTAATGTGACCGGCTCATTCTTTCTACCATCATAACTCAATTGCCATTCAGTTGTCTTTGCATTAAAAGCAACTTCCAATGCAAACTTGCTGGGTCTTGCTTCAATGTAACGGGCAGCGGCGGCATCATCACCAGTTCTTACATCACCCCAGTTACCTTGTGTATCTATCAGTAAATCCTTCTGGCCCATGTTCACCAGTGCATCTCCAATGCTTGCATCACCATGCGGATGATATTGCATTGCCTGTCCAATAATGTTAGCCACCTTATTATAACGGCCATCATCCATTTCCTTCATAGCATGAAGGATGCGGCGTTGTACTGGCTTCAATCCATCTTCGATAGCAGGGACTGCTCTTTCGAGTATTACATACGAGGCGTAGTCAAGAAACCATGTCTTGTATTGACCATGTAAGCCATTATCGTTAGCCCCTACTTCTGATAATTTATTTTTTGCTGCACTCATTGTTATTATTGTTCTGCTTCGTCTGTTATTTGAACTTGTTCTGCTTTCGCTCCGCCCAACTTCACATCAAAATCTTTCCAACCTTTATTTATATCACCTGTCACTTCTATTTTTCCATGACTGATTAAACCCTTCATCCGCCACATTACAAAAATATCACCAGTTTTAATTTTCATCCGGTGTAATGTATTAGATAAAACTCTTGTGGCCTTTTGCCATTCTCCAGTTAAGTTTTTCAAAATTTCGTTGTCATAAAAACTATCTTCCTTACCTGCAATCTTCTTTCCACCTTCCAATATTCTTACCGTCGCATTCTCTTCTGCTATTTTTCTCCATTCATCAGGGTCTATTTCAAATTCGCTTAATGTAATTGGTCTTGATAATTTTTTAGCTTTTACAAATTCTTTCGGTAGTATTTCATGTAACCATGATGGATAAAATATTTGACCTTTCTCATTAATGAATGGAAGATTATTCAAGTACAATACCATCACTCTTCCCTGGTATTCTTTAAACTGTGGCATTAGCCAGAAATAACCCGTCACATCATGCTGATTTTGCGCCATCCATATCCATAATTCTTCTTCGGGTTTTGCGTCTAATTTTTCTTTTAGTTGTTTTACCGTTTCCCGGTCATCAAAACTTCCCACCAATTCACTTGAATAAGACGACCCTTCTGATATCATGCGCCACCAACCCAATCTTGCCTGCCAGCCTGCCTCCGTATCTATTCCTTGCAACGGACCTACGCCAAAATCATCTTTTATTTGAACCACTTCGCCGGTCAAAGTTTCATCCAATTCAATCACCTGTTGCATCAGGCTCACTTCGCTTTCATTAAAAACTATATGTATCATTTTGTTGTATTATTAATTGGTTGAGTTATATAATAAACACAAGTAGTAAAAAAATTTCGCACAAAAGGAATTGCTTTAATAATAACTGATTGTGTCCTCGGTTTCCAGCCAAACTTCCATTCGTATATCGGATTGATAAAATAATGCCGGTTGTGCGGCAAACTATAACCTTCTTTTTTTGATAGTCGCACAAACCGTTCTATACTTATTCTTGTCTCCCTTATCTCCATCATCTCTGGCACATT
Source organism: Chitinophagaceae bacterium (assembly GCA_031415255.1). Taxonomy (GTDB): domain Bacteria; phylum Bacteroidota; class Bacteroidia; order Chitinophagales; family Chitinophagaceae; genus JJ008. The sequence goes on from JANORJ010000295.1 coordinate 7,982, forward strand.
TTCTTTGTTTCGTTTAAGTATCCAACGATAAATCCCTTTTGGTAACAAATGAATATATGGCAGCCTTGAAATTTTAGACTTACATATCTGCTGATGACCGCCAAACGGCATGTACCAAGGAGGAAATCCATAGAATATAATACCTCCCGACTTTAGAAAATTTTTCATCCGGCCAATCAGCTTTGCCTGGTCATGAATGTGTTCAATCACATCTTTCAACACAATAATATCAAACAGCCCGTTAAAATCTTTATCGGTATCTACTTTATAAATATCTTTTGCTACAAATTTCAATCGTCCGGCTGCAATATCTTCTGGTAAATAAATATTTGCGTTATCAACTCTTGATACATCAAACTCCACCCCCACCCCTTCGCATCCTTTATTGATAAATGCTTTTAATACTCCTCCTTCACCGCAACCAATTTCCAATACTCTCATTCCCGCCACAATTGGAAATTTTTCTTCAATAAAAGGAATTACATATTTCTCAGCGTTTAGCACCTGAATATCAAAGTATCTTTTTCTATCGGCGTGAAATTCAAACAAACTATAATTATCAATTAATAATTAGTAATTAATTTTCTACAGGAGCATCCAACTCCACCACCAAATTATTAATAATAAACTCCTGCCTATCCGGTGTATTCTTTCCCATATAGTATTCCAACAGTTGCTGAATATGCTCTCCTTCTTCCACCCGCATCAATTGCTTCCGCATGCCGCTGCCAATAAATTGTCCAAACTCATCAGGGCTTATTTCACCTAATCCTTTAAATCTTGTTACTTCCGGTTTCGTTCCCAGTTTCTTCATTGCCGCTTGCTTTTCCTGTTCGCTAAAACAATAAATCGTTTCCTGTTTATTCCGCACCCGGAATAATGGGGTTTCCAAAACATATACTTTTTCATGCTTCACCAAATCAGGAAAGAATTGCAAAAAGAATGTCATTAATAATAAACGAATGTGCATTCCATCCACATCGGCATCGGTTGCTATCACTACATTATTAAAGCGAAGTTCTTCCAAACCTTCTTCAATATTCAGTGCATGTTGCAGCAAATTGAATTCTTCATTTTCATAAACCACTTTTTTCGTAAGGCCAAAACAGTTAAGCGGTTTACCTCGCAGACTAAACACCGCCTGCGTCTCCACATTTCTTGCTTTCGTAATAGAACCACTGGCACTATCACCTTCGGTAATGAATATGGTGGTTTCTTTTTGTTTCGCAACAAACAGTTCTTTTCCTTTACTCGGTGCTTCATCATTCAGGTGAAAACGGCAGTCTCTCAATTTCTTATTATGTAGGTTAGCTTTCTTAGCTCTTTCGTTCGCCAGTTTGCGGATGCCGGATAATTCTTTTCTTTCCCTTTCACTTTGTTCAATTCTTTTTTTCAACGCCTCAGCCGTTCCCGGATTTTTATGCAGGTAGTTATCTAATTCTTTACCTAAAAAATCCAGCATAAACTGTCGCATACTTTTGCCTTCCGGCTCTATGGTTAATGAACCCAGTTTGGTTTTAGTTTGCGATTCAAAAACCGGCTCCACCACTCTTACGGATACTGCTGCCACAATTCCTGTTCGTATGTCCGACGCATCATAATCTTTCTTGAAAAAATCTCTTATTGTTTTTACATAGGCTTCACGAAAAGCTTGTTGGTGTGTGCCACCTTGTGTGGTATGCTGTCCATTTACAAAACTGTAAATATCTTCTCCGTATTCGATGGTGTGAGAAAGTGCAATTTCAATATCATCACCACTCAGGTGAATTATCGGGTAACGAATCTCATCTTCATTGGTTTTGCGTTGCAATAAATCCAGCAATCCATTTTTACTAATAAAACTTTTGCCATTGAAAATAATTTTCAACCCCGCATTCAAAAAACAATAATTCCAGATTTGATTTTCTAAAAATTCAGGAAGAAATTTAAAATTCAGGAAAATTGTTTCATCAGGAATAAATGTAACCAATGTGCCATTCTGCTCCGTCGTCTTTGTTTCTTTATGTTCCTTAACTAAAAAACCTCTTTCAAATTCTGCAGTCTTTTCTTTTCCTTCCCGCACCGCCATTACTTTAAAATGATGGCTCAGTGCATTTACCGCTTTTGTACCCACACCATTTAAGCCCACCGATTTTTGAAAGGCCTTGCTATCATACTTGGCACCAGTATTTATTTTGCTTACCACATCCACCACTTTACCAAGCGGAATACCACGGCCATAATCTCGTACGGATACCGTCTTTCCTTCAATCGTCAGTTCCACTGTTTTTCCATGCCCCATGGTGTATTCATCTATACAGTTATCCATTACCTCTTTCACCAGCACATATATTCCATCGTCGGGTGATGAGCCATCGCCCAATTTACCAATATACATACCCGGCCTCAGGCGGATATGTTCTTTCCAGTCGAGGGATTTTATACTGTCCTCGTCATAATCAAACAGGTTCGTTTCTTTTTCTTTTGCCATTGCTTTTGCGAGCCCCGTTTTTTTCGGGGCGAAGCAATCCCCCTCAATCGTTTATAGGTTATCAGTATTTTTTTTCAGTTTACCTGCCAAAATATTTATGTAGGCAGGCTTCAGTTCTTTGGGCATCGTCCCTTGCGTCGCACTTTTCATCGTTCGGTTCGTTATTCATCTTTTTACCACATAGAGACATAGTATTCACATAGAAGTCTATGTGTATCGGCTATGTTGCTATTGTGCCTATGTGGTTCAAACCCGTCATCATTCTACCACAAAAAACCTCCCAATCGGGAGGCATTGGTCGGCGTTGGGCAAATATAACACAACCAACCCTCCCTTTCCGATTGGTAGTTATTCACAAGTGGGGAAAAATCATTGTTATCATCAATGATTTTTTCAGTCTCAAATCCTTAATCCTTTTCCTCCCGTATGTCTGTTTCAAATCAACATAAAACCAGACAGTATGAACAAGCGACTCAATTTCCTGCTTCTATTGATAAGCCTTTTTAGCCTTGGCTTTCTTAGCAGCTGCGATAAAAATGATGCTATTGAAATACCAATACCGGAGGTAAAACCGGGTATTATTTTTTACGGCATTACTTCCGCCAACAATCTTGTTAAATACAATTCCAATGCACCGGGCATTACCATATCTAATGCTACAGTAACCGGTTTGCCAGTTGGCGAAAAAATTCTTGCTATTGATTTTCGTCCGTCTACCGGCCAATTATATGGGCTGGGTAGTAGCAGCCGCCTTTTTATTATCAATCAGGAAACGGCTGTAGCCACAGCTGTTAACACTACTCCTTTTACACCTGCCATTTCTGGTTCATTAGGTGGTTTTGATTTTAACCCAACAGTAGATCGTATTCGCCTGGTTACTTCTGCAGGACTAAATATTCGGTTGAATCCTGAGACCGGCACTATTGCTGCAACTGATGCTGCTATCAATCCGGGTACTCCAGCAGTTGTTGCTGTTGCTTACACAAGCAGTGTAGCCGGTGCTGCTACTACTACACTATTTGATATTGATATGACATCAGGTAAATTATTTAAACAAGACCCGCCTAATAACGGAACATTAGTAGAAGTAGGTTCCTTAGGCATTACTACTGGCAATGAAAGTGGATTTGATATTTCTCCGGACAATGCTTTTTCTCTTGCCAGTTTTAATATTGGTGCTAACTGCGTATTACATCAGATAGATCTAGTTACTGGTAAAGCCACTAGTCTTGGTAATCTTCTTGTCTCCATTGTTGGTCTTGCTATTCCTACTAACCCGGTGGCGTATGCCGTTGACAATTCAAACAACCTGCAGATATTTAATTTAACTACACCCGGCGTGCCTGTTAATAAAGCCATCACTGGTTTACAAGCTGGCGAAACTATTTTAGGCATTGATATGCGTCCGGCCACGGGTCAGTTGCTGGCCCTCGGCAGCAGCAGTCGTTTATATGCTATCAATATGTCATCTGGTGCAGCTACTTCTTTAAGCCTGTCACCTTTTTCAACATTGCTATCAGGTACACATTTCGGTTTTGATTTTAATCCTACTGTTGATAGAATAAGAGTAGTAAGTAATACCGGTCAAAATTTACGGCTTAATCCACTAACCGGCGATATTGCTGCAGTAGACATGCCACTTAATCCGGGTTCCCCATTAGTTTCATCGGCGGCCTATACTAATAATATTCCTGCTGCTACCAGCACCGTTCTTTATACGATTGATTTCAATAATCAAAAATTATATACGCAAAACCCTCCTAACAATGGCACTTTGGTGTTAGTAGGCAATCTTGGTATGGATATGACTGCGGAAAATGGTTTTGATATTGGCGGCACCAGCAATAAAGCTTATGTAATGACAGCAACCGGTGGCGCAGGCAAAATTTATTCTATCAATCTTACTACAGGAGCTGCTACTCAATTAATTACTTATCCAAATACAGTAAGAGCATTTGCAGTTGGTTTAGGATTTTAACATTTCATCCGTTTCCTTCAGCATACGACCCGTTTCTCCTTTGGAGAGACGGGTCATTTTTATTTGTAGACTTTTGAAAACATCCTATTTTTATTGATGCCTGCACCTGACTATAAAGCAACCCATCCCAAAAACAGGAAACAATGGAGAGAATGGTTAGAAAAAAATCATCAAACTTCTCCCGGTGTCTGGTTTACTTATTTTAAAAAAGAAACAGGTAAACCAAGAGTAAGCTATGCTGAGGCGGTGGAAGAAGCGTTATGCTTTGGTTGGATTGATAGCCTTCCCCGAAAATTAGATGAAGAGAGAACGATGCTAAAATTTACTCCCCGCAAACCAAAAAGTGTGTGGAGCCAATTGAATAAAACAAGAATAGAAAAATTAATCAACGATAAATTAATGATGCCGGCAGGAGCCGCTTCTATTGCAATTGCAAAACAAAATGACAGTTGGGATACACTAACGGCAAGCGATACAGCAGCAGCAACAAATCAATTGCCGGATGATCTGAATAAACTTTTTTCAAAAAATAAAAAAGCAAAAGAAAACTTTCAGCAATTTTCTTTCAGCATCCGTAAGCAGTTTTTAGCATGGATAGATAGTGCCAAACGACCGGAAACTAGACTGCAACGATTAAAACAAACAGTGCTGATGGCAGCTGCCAATAGAAAACCCGGTTTAACAGGTTTTAAATTTTAAATCAAACTACCAACTTCATCCGTCAATTTTCACCATTCATCAAAACATAATTTATACAACTGAAAATCATCGTAACTTATCACTCTAAAATATCTGACATGAAGAAAAAAATAGTAGTCGCAGCCGTTTTACTGGCAAGTGTTTCTGTTGTTGCGTTTGCCAGCTTTACTAACAATAAGAAAAAAGCAGGCACTGAAAAAAAGATGGAAAAAAAGAAAAAAGGGTGCAGCCGCTCTTGCACTTTTAGCCAACCTGTCTAAAAAAGAATTGCCCTCTAGATAGATAACTACTTTTAGCAAATGAAAAAAGTTACCGCCTTACTGTTTGTTATCATTTTTTCCGCCAACCTTTCTTTTGCCTGCACTACTTTCTTTATCAATAAAAATGGGCAAATGGTTTTTGGCCGCAACTACGATTGGGTTACCGGCAATGGTATGGTATGCACCAATCAAAAGGGCTTATCAAAAACATCGGTTAAAACAAATGATGGCAAAACGATTAGCTGGATATCATTGTACGGCAGCATTACCTTTAACCAGTATGGAAAAGAATTTCCAACCGGCGGTATGAATGAAAAAGGATTAGTCGTGGAAATGATGTGGCTGAATGGCACTAAATATCCTAATGCAGATGAAAGACCTGCCATAGGAGAACTGCAATGGATACAATACCAGTTGGACAATTGCAGCACAGTGGAAGAATTAATAGCTAGCGGCAGCAGCCTTCGTATTGCGAATAAAGAAACAACACCACTTCATTATTTAGTGGCAGATGCAACGGGCAATGTGGCTACCATTGAATTTTTAGATGGCCAAATGAATGTACATAAAGGCAGTGAACTTCCTTTTCCTGTTCTTACCAACGACACCTATTCATCTTCGTTTGAACAAATAAAAACCACTTCCATACCACCCGGCCCGACCAGTAACAATTCGTTTGACCGCTTTACAAGAGCCTGCAATATGATAACTCAATTTCAAAAAGCTACTGTTTCTCCTTCGGCTATTGACTATTCGTTTACTATACTCGATAAGGTGGCGCAGGGTTCTCATACCAAATGGAGCATTGTGTATGATTTGAACAATAAAAAAATATACTTTAAGACACTGGATTTTTCTCCAATAAAAAATATTGCTTTTGAATCCTTCGATTTCAACTGTAATGTCATTTCTAAAACATGGGATATGAATCAACTGGGTGAGGGTAATACTGCCAGCCTGTTCATTGATTTTTCACTGGAAATGAACAGCCATCTTGTCAATAAATCTTGTGATGAAAGCAGCAGCGAATTTACAGTAAGCGAAGCCGGAAGAAAGGAAACCTGGCAATATCCAGGGACTATTTCCTGTTTAAAGCCCTTTAAAAATAATTGAAAATAAATTATTTAACAAGCCTCTCAAATATATGTAAATCAATATTTTACAATCAATATTTGAATCAATTTTGGATAATCAAAAAAATCACAGCCTAAAAAGTGGCCAAATCACTAATTTTGAATAGTTCATCTGACCCATCAGGCTCTTACAATTTTTTACTGCATTGAGTACCCATTAATGCTGAAATTATTTATCCGGGATAATACAATTTAAAGAAAAGAAAAGGAGGTGTTATGTACACTTATGATTTGCTGGAAACAGGGTGCTATTATCTGGTAAAACAAAAAGAAGATTCTGCCATTACTATGATTAAAGTGGCGGTAGAGTCAGACCATTGCCTGTTCATCCAACGGTTTGATGAGCCGATGGAAACCGAATGGAAATTGAAAAAAGACATGCTGCATGATATTATAGAATGCCTGAGCGATGAAGCCGTTAAAGCATGGGAAACTCATTACCTCAGCAATGAAGATGCTTTTTATGAAGGTGGCGAGGAAGATTAATTAAAATTTTCCATCCATACAAATTCAACAGAAAGGGTGATTGAAATAAACTACTTTAGTTATCTCAATCACTTTTTTTATGCTTAAAAATCTCCGGGCAAAAAGCCTGTCTTTCTTTATTGCAGCATTATTTTCAATAACAGGCTTTGCCCAACCGGCACCGGCTGCCAACGATGATAACCTCCCTACCGATTACCTGACCAAAGATTTTCATGCGGGCCGAAGGACTGCTCTGCGGGAACAGATGCCGCAAAATTCGGTGATGGCAGTATTTGCCTTTCCTACCCGTACCTTCTCCAACGATGTGGAATATCTTTATCACCAGA
>JANORJ010000296.1:0-5818 GCA_031415255.1 Chitinophagaceae bacterium
AGTTTGGCCAATGTATCAGCTACGTTTGCTAAAGATTGTGCTACAATCCGTTCCGCTTTTCCTCTTCCCATTTGAGCATACACTACATTATAATTCAATTCATCAAAGCCGAGCAGCTTTGTGGTCAATGTTCTGTTGATAGGAAAGGAAGATCCATATCCGGCAGCGGAACCTAAAGGGTTTTTGTTTACTACATCATAAGCGGATTTGATTGTAATTACATCGTCTACCAAACTTTCTGCATAGGCTCCAAACCAAAGCCCAAAGGATGAAGGCATGGCTAATTGTAAATGCGTATAGCCAGGCAGTAAATGCTCCTTATACTTTTCGCTTTGCGATTGTAATAATTCAAAGAAAGGCTGAATGGAATTAACCAGTTCTTCCAATTCACTTCTTAAAAATAATTTTACATCAACAAGAACCTGGTCATTACGGCTTCGGGCACTATGAATCTTTTTCCCTGTGTCACCCAATTTTTGTGTCAGTAATAATTCTACTTGCGAATGAATATCTTCTACATCATCCAGTAGTTTGAATTCACCTTTTTGTATTTGCTGATAGATATTCTTTAATTCTTTTTGTAATTCTGATAATTCATCTTTTGTCAATAATCCAACAGACTCCAACATTTCAATATGGGCTAAAGAACCCAATACATCAAAAGCAGCCAAGTACATATCCATTTCACGGTCTTTACCAACGGTGAAGGTTTCTACTTCCTTGCCCCCATCCCCTAAAAGGGTGTCTTTTTGCCAAAGTTTCATTTGTTGAGTTATCGGTTATATGTTGAAAGTGATAAGTCAGCAATCGGATTTTCTTATAACTTAAAACTTAGCACTTACAACTATTTATAGAATCTGTTCTAATAATTTTATATACAAGTCAATACCTTCTTTAATCTCCTTCACATAAATATACTCATCCGCAGTGTGACTTCGGGCAGAATCTCCGGGACCCATTTTCAATGCTGGAAAAGTCATTAGTGCTTTGTCGGAAGTGGTAGGAGAGCCATAGTAAGTTCTGCCAAGGCTTAATCCTGCTTTTACCAATGGATGCTCTATTGCAATCGAAGTAGAGCGAAGCCGCATACTTCTGGCTTTTACTTCACATTGCACATTTGCTTTTATTATGTCAAGCACCTCTTCAAAAGTAGATAATTCATTTACCCTCGTATCCACCACAAATTTGCATTCGGCTGGTACTACATTATGAGCTTTGTTTTGTGTTTCAATTACAGTTACACTCATTTTTGAAGGGCCTAGTAAATCAGAAACGTTGGGTAACTGGTAAGTCCTGAACCATTCAATATCTTTCAATGCCTTATAAATTGCATTGTCGCCTTCTTCTCTTGCTGCATGTCCGGCTTTGCCTGTACTTAAACAATCAATCACCATCAATCCTCTTTCTGCAACTGCCATTTGCATCTGTGTAGGCTCGCCTACAATAGCACAATCAATTTTTGGTAAGTACGGTAATGTATATTCTATACCGCCGGTACCAGATATTTCTTCTTCTGCTGTCGCAGCAAATACAACATTATATTTCAATTCAGCATTATTATAATAGTATAAAAATGCGGCAATAAGAGAAACAAGACACCCCCCTGCATCATTACTACCAAGTCCGTACAATTTCTCTTCTTCAATAATAGGAGAAAAAGGGTCTTTGGTATATTGGGGATTTGGTTTTACTGTATCATGATGCGAGTTCAGCAGGATAGTAGGTTTGTTTTCATCAAAATGTTTATTCAATGCACACACATTATTGCCAACTCTTATTGCTGCAATGTCTTTGTCTGCAAAAAACTTTCCAATGATACTTGCTGTTTGGTCTTCTTCCTTGCTGAAAGAAGGAGTGCTGATTAATTCTTTCAGTAGCTCAACAGCAGCTTGCTGTAATATTGTTATGTCGTTACTCATTTATTATAGTTGTTCCCGAAGTTCCATTTATTAGGTCTTTTAAATTTTCTGCTTTGCCGATGATAACTTTATTTACACCACTGTTCAATGCGGCAAAGGCATTATCCAATTTAGGAATCATACCAGCAAATATTTTAGCCTCCCCACCCCCCGATTGGGGGGATTTTAGCTCCTTAAAGTAGGATGGAGTTATTACTGGTACTACAGAATCGTCATCATCTAAATTCAACAGAACACCACTTTTTTCAAAACAATAAATAAGGCTCACTTCAAAATCATGACATAGTCCTTTTGCCAGTTCTTGTGCAATGGTATCGGCGTTGGTATTTAATAATTGTCCCTGCTGGTCATGGGTGATTGGTGCAAAAACCGGAGTAAGATTTTGTGTAATGAGGCCGCTGATTAAATCAGTATTAATGGCATCCACATCACCAACATATCCATAATCCATTACCGGATGCTTTCTTTTATGTGCCAGTATTGCATCACCATCGGCACCGCAAAGTCCAATAGCGTTACAATTATTCATTTGTAGTTTGGCTACAATGTTTTTATTGATGTATCCGGCGTACACCATCGTCACAATCTTTAATGTTTCTGCATCTGTAATTCGTCTGCCATCTATCACTTGCTGGGGTATGTTCATTTGTTCCGCCATTTTGGTTGCCAGTTTGCCACCGCCATGAACCAGTATTTTATTCCCTTCAATGGATGCAAATTCTTTCAGGAACGGAGAAAGTTTCTTTTCATCGTCAATAATATTACCGCCAATTTTTATGATGTATAACGAAGCCTTGCCCCCATCCCCTAAAGGGGGGCTTTGCAAGAGTCCGATTGTATTTGAAATTTTCTCAAGTACGGAGTTTATATTATTATAAACTTCCTCATTTTTAAAACGTAATACTGTCAGCCCTAATTCTTTTAAGTGGTTCTCCCTCGCTTCGTCATTCCTTTTCACATCTTCAATCTCATGAATTCCTCCATCAAGTTCAATTACAAGTTTTATACCATGGCAATAAAAATCTGCCACATAATTCCAGATGGGATGTTGCCGTCTGAATTTGAGCTTCCATTGATTTATATGAATATGTTTCCATAATATTTCTTCTGCAGAAGTCGTACGATTTCGTAGCTCCTCTGCTTTCTGAAATATCAGGTGGCTTGCGCCATAATACATATTTTCTTTCATGCTCTTTACTATTTGTCCAGGTCTTGCTTAACTCCCCTTTAGGGGATGGGGGCTTTTTAGTATCTCTGATAAAACAGCCTGCGCTGCCCAAACTCTGTTGCCAGCTTGTTGTGTTACAATGCTCATTGGCCCATCTAATATTTCGTCACTCAGTTCCACATTCCTTCTTACCGGAAGGCAATGCATCACTTTTGCGTTGTTGGTATTAACCCATCTCTTCTGCTTCAATTGCCACTTGGGGTCATTGGTATAAATTTTCCCATAATCATTATAAGTGCTCCAGTTCTTTACATATACAAAATCTGCATCTTTCAACGCCTCTTCCTGATTATGAGTTATGGTGGCACCTTTAGTAAACTCTTCGCTTAATTCATAATCCTCCGGATGTGTTATAACAAAGTCAGCTTTGCCCCAGGCGTTTATCCATTGAGAAAAACTATTCGCTACACATTGTGGTAAAGGCTTTACATGCGGAGCCCAACTCAATACAATTTTTGGTTTGATGATTTTTGATTTCTCCAACTCTTCAGTTATAGTAATGATGTCAGTTAATGATTGCAACGGATGAAGTGTTGCACTTTCCAGGCTTACTACAGGAATACCTGCATATTTAATAAATTGTTTAATATATAACTCACTGTAATCATCTTCTCTATTTTTCAAAGATGGAAAAGTTCTGATGGCCAGAATGTCAAAATATTTTCCAAAAATGGGTGCAGCATCTTTTACATGCTCTACTGTTGTGCCACTCATGATGGCTTCTTCTTCAAACTCAAGCATCCATCCTTCATTACCTACATTAAAGATGATAGCTTCCATTCCCAAGTTCTGAGCTGCTATTTGTGTGCTCAACCTTGTCCGCATACTTGGATTAAGAAACAGGCAACCAATACGTTTATTGGTACCGAGTGACTTGTCTGCAAAAGGATTTTTTTTGTAAGCCAATGCTTTTTGCACTAGTGCATCAATATTGCTTACATCATGAACAGAGACAAAATTTTTCATACTTAGTTGACGGGGTTTGGTGTTTCAACCAGGTTTTGATTTTCTTCTTTTATCGAATCAATAAATTGTTCGGCATCTCTTTTTTTCAACGCTAATGAAGGGAGTAAACGAATTACATTCGGTTTTGCTTCGCCGGTAAATATCTTCTGTTTCCACAGCAAATTTTTCTTCAGGTCTTTCAACTCTTCAGGTACATCAAAGCCTATCATTAATCCTCTGCCTCTTACATTTTTTATTTGTGGAATTGATTCCAGTTCATCTTTCAAATACTTACCTACCATCACCGCATTCCCCATAAGTTTTTCTTCTTCTATTATTTCTAATACAGCTATGGCAGCAGCACAGGCCAGATGATTGCCACCGAAAGTGGTGCCCAGTTGGAAATGTTTTGCTTTGATTTTTGGCGAAACAATAATACCGGCTACAGGAAATCCATTGCCCATGCCTTTTGCCATCGTGTATATGTCTGCATCCACACCTGCAAAATCATGACTAAAAAATTTACCAGTTCTGCCATAGCCACATTGCACACTATCGGCAATATATAGAGCACCATATTCATCACACAATGACCTTATTTTTTTCAGAAATGATACTTCTGCAACATTAATACCACCAACACCTTGTATGCCTTCAATAATAACGGAGGATATTTCTTTACCATTCTTCTTAAAACATGCTGACAACGCCTCTTCATCATTAAACGGAAGAAAAATTATATTATCTGTTTCATTGACAGGGGCTACAATATTTTTATTGTCTGTTGCGGCAACAGCCAACGAAGTTCTGCCATGAAAAGATTTACTAAACGCTACTATTTTTTTTCTTCCATTTACAAAACTTGCCAGCTTAAATGCATTCTCATTGGCTTCCGCTCCGCTGTTGCAGAGGAATAACTGGTAATCAGTTTTTCCTGATATCTTACCTAGCTTTTCCGCAAGTTCCTGTTGCAACGGAATTCTTATCGAGTTGGAATAGAAAGCAATTTTTTCTAATTGTTCTTCAATTCGTTTCACCCAATGCGGATGGGTGTGGCCTATACTGATAACTGCATGGCCGCCGTATAGGTCAAGATACTGCTCGCCTTTATCATCCCACACATAAGAGCCTTTCGCTTTTACAATGGTGATTTCATTAATTGGGTAAACGTCGAATAAATTCATTTGAGAAATTTTACCGCAGAGGTGCAGAGGCGCAGAGTATTTTTTCTCCTGCTCTTCGTCTCTGGGTTATTTTAAAAATAGTTTGCTTTCAATTTTAATCCTAAAGTTTCTTCCAATCCAAATAGCAGGTTCATATTTTGTATAGCATGTCCACTTGCACCCTTTAATAAATTATCAATCGCAGAATGAACAACTAATTTGTTATCTGCTTTTTCTAATTGTATCACAGCTTTATTGGTATTAACTACTTGCTTTAAAAAAATTGGTTCCTTACTTACTTGAGTAAAAGGATGACCAGTATAAAATTCGGAATACAAAATATTTAGTTCTTCAATACTTAAATCACATTTCAATGTTGAGCTGATAAAAATGCCTCTTGTAAAGTCACCTCTCCACGGAATAAAACTTAAATCAATGCCCCCATCCCCTAAAGGGGAGCCAGATTGTAATTGCATAAGTGACTCACCGATTTCCCCAAGATGCTGATGTGTTAATGTTTTATAAGCTTGTATGTTATTTGCTCTCCAGCTAAAATGTGAGGT
>JANORJ010000297.1:0-12192 GCA_031415255.1 Chitinophagaceae bacterium
AACATATAAGGAGAGATACAAAAAAAAATTTTTCAGCAAAATAAAACTCACCATCAACAGACAGATGAAGCCCAGCGTAGTTATTTTACCTTTTGAGCTAACTGAATCGTTTAAAAAATCGTTGACATATTGAATTGCCGGATTACTACTAGTGGTAGTAATGCCCTGTCCGCCTAGAAAAATAAGCTGGAGAAAAGGCATCAGCATACCAATAGAAACAATGGAAAAAACGATGCTTAAAAAAGTAAATAGGAAGTAAAGAGCAATCTTTCCTTTATAGGCACTTAGGTATTGAAAAATTCTTGAGTATTGTTTCATTGAAAATGCTTCAGCTGCAAAGCCGCAAAGTAACTAATTTTACACCGTCTACCATAGCTTTAGGGTCGGTGGATGGTAAACTTTAAATTTTTTGTATGGAAGAAGGGAAAAGACAGAAACAGATAGCCGGTCTGCTGAATGAAGAGATGAATATCATCTTTCAACGGCTTGGGCTAAATATGATTGACGGAGGCATGGTGTCCATTTCGTCAGTAAAAGTAACACCCGACCTGCTGGAAGCCCGGTTTTACCTGAGCTTTTTCAAAGTAGCGGATGTAGAAGCTGCTGTAAAGAAAATTGATGACAGGTATCATGAAATAAAAAAAGAACTGGCTGCCAAAGTACGGCACCAGCTTCGCAGCATACCGGTACTAAAATTTTTCCACGACGACACATTAGACCATGTGTTTAAAATGGAAGAAGTATTTAAAAAGATAGAAGAAGAAAAGAAGAAAGATAATAGTAAATAGAGGATAGTTCTGAAAATTAATGGAATCAATTTTTTAAATATACTAGGATGAATTTTGTGCTGCTACAACCCTAAACTCGTAACTCAAAACCCGAAACTTGTATTTCCTCTTCGCCTGGCGATATTTTAAAGCAAAAAAATCCACCAATGCTATCAACATCATTGCCTGGATAAGTATTGCTGCTATTATTATCGGCACGGCTGCATTAATTTTGGTGCTAAGTGTGTTCAATGGTTTTGAAGGACTTGTAAAATCACTCTACTCTTCTTTTTATACCGACCTGAAGATTTCTCCTGCATCAGGCAAGGTAATGACCATTACCCCGGAACAGCTACAAAAACTAAAAGGTCTTACGGGCATTAAAAATTATTCGCTGGTGGTGGAAGAAAAAGCCTTGGTGAAAAATGGCGATTACCAATCGGTAGTTTATTTAAAAGGAGTTGACGAAAACTATCGCTACGTTTCTGGTGTGGCAGATAATTTATTGAACAGTGCTGAGTATGATATTGGGACAGAAGAAATTCCTAAACTTATACTCGGTGCAGGTGTAGAGGGTGCATTAGGTATACAGGCCGACAGAAATATTTTTACACTGAAAATTCATTTGCCCCGCAAAACTGACACAGAACAACTTGATGAAATAAACGGCATAAGTAATGACACTATCACTTCGTCAGCGGCTTTTCGCATTCAACAGGATTTTGATAATAAATACGGCATTACCAATATTGAATTTGTAAAAAAATCTTTGCGGCTGGGAGCCAATGAATTTACGAATGTTGAAATCGCTTTAAAAGATGCGTCAACAACCAATGAAATAAAAAAACAATTGAAGCCAATTTTTGGCGACACCTTCTTAGTGCAAAACAAATATGAGCAGAACCGGAGTTTATATGCGGTGATGAATATGGAAAGGTGGGTAATCTATGGTGTATTGTGTCTGATACTCGTAGTAGCCGCTTTTAATATGATTGGTGCATTAACTATGTTGGTATTGGAAAAACAAAAAGACATCAGTGTACTTCATGCCCTGGGCGGCAATAAAAAATTTATTCAACGTATTTTTTTAAGCGAAGGTATGTTGCTGGCCTTAATTGGTGGTGGCATTGGAATGCTGCTGGCCTTGTTGATTGCATGGCTGCAAATGCAGTTTCATTTAATTCCCCTGGCTGGGGGTTCTTTCTTAATCAGTTACTTTCCGGTTAAGCTCCGGCTGATCGATTTTTTGCTGGTAGGCGGCACCGTTTTTGTCATTGCCTTAATTGCATCCTGGCTGCCATCCCGAAAAGCTGCGGCGCAGGAATTTTCGTTGCGTAGTGAATAGCACGGATTAACAGATTAGAAAGGATTTAATGGAATAGCCACTGCCGGTTAATAAATTCTGTCGGAGTTAAATCTGCGTAATCCTCCTTGTATTAATCCCAAAAACCCGTGATTAATAGTCCCCCATCGTTTCTGGTAATTGTGCCAATGCTTTAGCTAGTTGTTCATCATTTGGGGCAATGCCATGCCATTCATGTGTGCCTTCCATAAAATCAACTCCTTTGCCCATAGCAGTGTGCATCATTATACCAATTGGTTTACCTTGTCCGGTTAGTGATTTTGCCTTTTCTAAGGTAGCCACCACATCGTCCATATCATTACCATTCATTTCCAGTGTAGTCCAGCCAAAAACATCAAATTTCTCACGGATATTTCCGAGGTTCAAAACTTTGTCTGTTGGGCCGTCAATTTGCTGACCGTTCCAGTCAATGGTGGAAATAAGGTTGTCAATTTTATTATGCGCAGCAAACATTACTGCTTCCCAAATTTGTCCTTCATCCAGTTCTCCATCGCCATGCAGGGAGAAAACCAGATTCTTCTCTCCATTTAATTTTTTAGCGATGGCTGCACCAATGGCCACACTCATTCCCTGACCCAAAGATCCGGAGGCAATACGAACACCTGGTAAATGCTCATGAGTGGCTGGGTGACCCTGTAGCCTTGAATTCAGTTTTCGGAAAGTTGCCAGTTCTTTAATGTCAAAATAGCCAGAACGGGCCAAAGCCGAATAAAACAATGGCGATATATGCCCGTTAGAAAGAAAGAAAACGTCTTCGTTAGTGGCATCCATATTAAACGATGGATTATGCTTCATTACTTTGAAATACAGGGCAGTAAGAAAATCTGCACAGCCCAATGAGCCTCCGGGGTGGCCACTGCTTACACCATGCACCATTCGTACTATGTCACGTCTTATTTGCGAAGCGATTTCGGTTAGTTCTGCCATAAAAAATAGGTTCTTTTTAAACTTTTCGTATCTTGTCGGTTCAAAATAGGGATGTGCTGCAAAAATGCAACCTTTTTGAATACAAAATCCATCCGGATTGACGATTCTGCCAATAAATTCAAATCCTTGAGTGATTATCCAATTAATGGTTTACTATTAATTAATGAGCAAAAAAGAAAATCGCAAGGGTTAAATCATATTTTTGTACCATATTTAAAACTGCTTAGATGTTAGATGTTTTATTAACTGCTTCGGTCGCCTTTATTATCACCTTTCTGGCTATTCCGGTGATATTGCAGGTGGCTGAGAAGAAAAAATTATACGACGTTCCAGATGAACGGAAGCTGCATACCAGGTTGGTGGCATCGTTAGGCGGGGTAGGCATTTTTGCCGGTTTTATACTCGCTTCTTTACTCTCTATCCAGACACAGTTTAATTTCGAGTTTCAGTATTTCTTTGCTGCTGCCATCGTAATTTTCTTTCTTGGTCTTAAGGATGATCTGATGATATTATCTGCCAGTAAGAAATTTATCGGCCAGATAATCGCCGCCTCTATTCTTATTCATCTTGGTGATATCCGTTTGGACAGTATGTTTGGCCTTTTTGGCTTTGAACAATTACCACTAGGCTTCGGGTTGGCACTATCCTATCTTACGATTATAGTAGTTATTAATTCATTTAACCTGATAGACGGAGTGGACGGTCTTGCGGCCAGTCTAGGTATCCTTACCATGCTGGTTTTTGGGTCGTATTTCTTTGCCGTTGATATGCCTGCTTATGCATTAATGTCTTTTTCAATGGCTGGAAGTTTAGCGGCATTTATGATTTTCAACCATCACCCCGCCAAAATATTTATGGGTGACTCCGGCTCGCTGATGATTGGACTTATCAATTCAATTCTTGTTATTAAGTTTATTAATGTAGCGCATAACCCTGCTGTTGCCATCACCTTTACTTCTTCTGTTGCTATCGGTTTTGCAATTCTTATTGTACCGCTATTGGATACACTCCGTGTATTTGCAATCCGTATTATACACGGCAGGTCACCTTTTACACCAGACCGTAACCATGTGCATCATTTATTGCTAGATAGGGGGATGAGCCATGCTGCTGTTACATTTACCTGTGTCGGCATCAACGTTGGCTTTATTTTGCTGGCTTGGTTTGGCAGATCACTGGGTAGCACTTTATTGTTGTCAATAATGCTGGTGCTGGCGTTCTCAGGACTGGGATTATTGTATCAGTATCGCAGAAAGCATACTATGGTAATTGCAAAGCGGAAGGATGGCGCCACAGAATTAAAAACTACTTCGAAAGTTGTAAAATTGACAAAAGAGACACAGGTAGCCGAAAAAAATTAATTTCAATTACATTGTTAATAGCCCCGTTTCGATTTAAGCGAGATGGGGCATTTTTTTTGCAGTAGGCTGTGCAGGAATACAGCCGTTTCATTAGATTTGCCGTCCGGATAGTGGAAAATTTACCCGGCAAGAGATAAAAAAAAATTTATGACAGAAGATACTCAATTAATTATTTCGGTGGCAGATGACCACATGAACAAAGCAATCAATCACCTGGAAACTGAATTGATTAAAATAAGAGCTGGAAAAGCAAATCCGCAAATGCTGGATGGATTGGTGGTGGATTATTACGGCTCGCCGGTGCCAATTAATCAAGTGGCCAACGTAAGTGTAATGGATACCCGTACCCTTACTATTCAACCCTGGGAAAAAAATATGGTACAGCTAATTGAAAGGGCAATCATCGGTGCCAACATCGGCGTTACTCCACAAAGTGATGGGGTGATGATTCGACTGTCTTTGCCTCCATTAACCGAAGAAAGAAGAAGAGAGCTTGTAAAAAAATGTCAGGGAGAAGGAGAACATTCGAAGGTAGCCATCCGTAATATCCGGAGAGATGCAATTGAGCATATTAAAAAATTAGAAAAAACTGGACTGAGTGAAGATGCCGCAAAGGATGCTGAAGCAGATGTGCAGCAGGCAACAGACAAGTACACCGCTGCTGTTGAAAAGCACTTGACAGCAAAAGAAAAAGAAATAATGTCAATATAACAGACAACGCTAAATATTTTTTGAGAGCAGCATCAAACGATGTTGCTTTCTTTTTTATCGGGTCTGTTAGCCAGATAAACACCAAAAAGAATGATGCCGAGGCAAAGAGGTTTTACCCAGGTTATTTTTTCTCCATCGCTAAAGCCCCAGAGCAAAGCAATAAATGGAATGCCGTAAGTAACCAAAGAGGCAAATAAAATACCTGCTCTTTTTACCAAAATGTAAAATAAGGCAGTAGCAATAGCACTACCTACAATGCCCAGACCCGCAGAAGCCCAAATAGAATACTGCACCTGTTTATCATTAAA
This sequence comes from Chitinophagaceae bacterium, assembly GCA_031415255.1. Taxonomy (GTDB): domain Bacteria; phylum Bacteroidota; class Bacteroidia; order Chitinophagales; family Chitinophagaceae; genus JJ008. The sequence continues at coordinate 5,438 of JANORJ010000297.1, forward strand.
ATTAATCTGCAGAAATCCTTGCTGCCACAGAATAATACCGGCTGGAATAGTCATCATGGCAAGAGAAACGGTAGCTAAATGAATTGGATTAAGCCCTTTCAGGTAATGGCCAACCATATTCACATTAATACCATACAGAAAAGTAGCCAGTACTATCAAAAGGGTGTATGCAAGATTATCAAAACTCATCCCTCTTTTTTCTAAAATCAGTGGCAGTACGATAAGCAATACTAATCCTAAGAAACCGGTAATTACCCCAACAATTTTCTGGCTTTTAATTTTATCCTTAAAAAAGAAAATGCCGATTACTACCACACAGATTGGCGTTAGTGAATTAAGAATGCCTGCCAGCGAACTATCCAGTTTGGTAATAGCTTCTGCAAAAAGAAAGGCAGGTAACAAATTTCCGAAGACGGCACTTAGAAAAACCAAGCCCAGCTTATTTTTTGGAATTTTAGAAAAATGAAAAAAAGCAAACGGAACAAAAACAAGACCGGCAGAAAATATACGGAGAGCTGCAATTTGAGCGGCAGATAACCCCTGTTGGCTGTCATGCATTAGTTTGAAAGAACTGCCCCAGATGATACAAAGAATGATAAAAATTGTCCAGCTAATAAATTTATTACTCATAAAGAGCGGTAAAGGTCATAAAATGAAAGCAGACAGAAGTAATTTATTATTCCCCCGGTTTACAAATTGACCGAAGTAGTATATTGCGTTATTAATCCTACAATTAATAACTTATGAGTCAAATTAAATTAAGTGAAATCTCTACCCGGGCACCAAAAGACCTTGATAAAATGGAAACAAAGGAAAAAACTGCTGCCATTGTCGGGGAGTTAGATGAGTTGCAAAACTTGCTATTTGCCGAGGGCAAACATTCTGTGCTGGTAGTAATACAAGGAATGGACGGCAGTGGTAAGGATGGAGTAATAAGAAATGTGTTGGGTAATATGAATCCGCAGGGAGTAACGGTAAAATCGTACAAAGCCCCGACAGCTGAAGAGTTATCACATGATTTTTTATGGCGTATTCATAATCATGTGCCGGCAAAAGGTATGATACAGGTTTTTAATCGTTCGCATTATGAAGACATATTAGTTACCAGAGTGCATAAGTGGTGTGATGACGAATTGGCAAAAAAGAGAATGAAAGCTGTCAATGATTTTGAGCAATTGATACAGGAACATAATCACACACATATCCTGAAATTTTACCTGCACATTTCTCCGGAAGAGCAGCATGAAAGATTAAGCGAAAGGGTAAAAGATCCAACGAAAATGTGGAAATACAACGAGAATGATTTTGAAGAAGCCAAACTATGGGATATCTACATGGGTATGTATGAAGATTGTTTTAATAATTGTAATACACCGGAATGGACGATAGTGCCGGCAGACCAGAACTGGTATAAAGAATATATCATCGCTTCACAATTACTAGAATTACTGAAGCGGCTTAATATGCAGTTTCCAGGAATGAAGAAATAACGTTTGCGGTGAATACTTATTCATTGAAAAACAAGATAACTCATCAAAAAACATAATGTATTTATCGAAAATATGTATGTTCGGTCTTTATTATTACAAACACTAAAATCAGTTTTATGGGAATGGTTAAAGAATTTAAGGAATTTGCCATGAAAGGTAATATTGTTGACCTTGCAGTGGCTGTAGTTATTGGTGGAGCCTTTGGAAAAGTAATTGAAGGATTGGTAGATGGTATTATCATGCCTTTTGTTAGTATGATAGTTGGTAAGCCTGATTTCTCCTCTCTCAATTGCACCTTGGGTGGAACAATTTTTCCTTACGGAAAATTTATACAAGCAATAATCATGTTCATCCTTATCGCTTTTGCATTGTTTATGGTAGTGAAAGCTATCAATAAAGCAAACAAAAAGAAAGAAGTAGAGGCTCCTGCCGCCACGCCGGAGGATATTACTTTGCTGCGTGAAATTAGGGATGCCCTAAAGAAATAATAGTGGAAAAGAGGTGCTTAGCCTCCTTGTCAAATTCCCTTACTTTTGTAAAGTCCTGTTTAAATAACAGGACTTTATTTTTTCCTCATTAACCCGGATTTTAGTGAACAACACCTCATACCAGATAAAACTACCCCAGTTTGAAGGTCCGTTTGACCTGTTACTTTTCTTTATTGAAAGAGACGAACTGGATATTTACAATATCCCGATTACCGGTATCATTAAAGACTTTCTTGATTACATACATAAAAGCGAAGAACTAAATATTGAGCTGAGCAGTGAGTTCATCCTTTTTATCTCTACGCTGATGCGAATAAAAGCTAAAATGCTGCTGCCAAGAAAAGAGATAGATGCGCAAGGCAATGAAATTGACCCCCGGCAGGAGCTTATCAACAAAATACTGGAATACAAAAGATTTAAAGAAGCATCAGCTGAAATGGCCGAGATGGAAGCACTGCGGATGCTAATGGTGAAAAGAGGAAATATTCAAAAAGAACTTTCACAAATAGGAGAAGAGGATAGTGAAGGAACGGAAATCCAGAATATTACTTTGTTCAAACTGATGCGGGCCTTTGAAAGAGCCATGCAGAAACACAGCGATCGCCTGAACAAACCAGTGCATACGGTGGTAGCCTATGACTACACGATGGAAGCTAGTCGTGACCAGATGCTGTCGCAGGCAAGAGAGCAACGGAATGTGTCGTTTGAAAAAATATTTGATAAATGTGAGAACAGAGTTCATGCTATCTTCCTATTTCTTTCGCTGCTGGAATTGGTGCAGCAGAAATTTTTGAAAATAGTTATGGGAGAAGGAAAGAATAATTTTATAATTGAATACAATGAGCCGGAAAACAGACTGGCAGAATTGGAAGAAATTAATCAACCACAATAAAAAATAAACACATGAAAAAATCAGCAACTGCAAACTGGAAAGGGACTGGTAAAGAGGGGATGGGTAAGTTAACTACTCAATCCGGGGTGATTAAGAATAAAAAGTATGATTTCAGAAGCCGTTTTGATGACGGTACATATACAAATCCAGAAGAACTGGTAGCAGCTGCCCATGCAGGCTGCTTTAGCATGAAACTTAGTTTTGTTTTAGGCGCAGCAGGTTTTACACCAAGAAAAATTGAAACCACTTGTTTTATTACATTAGATAACGGTGCCATTACTGAAAGCCATCTGGTAGTAAAGGCGAAAGTGCCGAGAATGAAAGCAGATAAATTTGCTGAGTGTGCAACGGAGGCAAAAGAAAATTGCCCCATCAGTAAATTACTGAATACCACTATCACCATGGAGGCAACATTGGACTAAAAGCTATTCAATTACTTATAATGAAAAAGCCATCCCATTTGCAGGGGTGGCTTTTTACATTTCAAGCAGTTGGTGCGGCAAAATGCTCACTTTCTTTTTGAATTTTCGGTTTAATGGTAAATGGTCTTTGGTTAGAAATTTTTTATAAGAACTAGTGAGTGAATGTATCATTCAAATCTTACTATAAATCTAAGTTGGGTTTATAGCTGTATTTTTTTTAATTTCAATTATTATTTGGTAAGATATTTACGAAAATTGATTAAAAATATATTTCAAATATTTATTTATCAAACTTTTATGATTTTATAAAATCGTCAAATATTTGGTTGGATATAGCTAATGAATGTGAATAAGTAATCAAATTCCACCTTTATTAGCAACATTAAAAGAAAGAAATGAATACAACATCACCAGTCTTGTGGCAATTAATACTGAGCATGAACCGTAATGAGAAGCTTTTTTTCAAACGAAAATTTGCTGAAGCCGGGGGAATAAAAGTTTCTCTTTATATAAAACTATTTGATGCTATTGCAGCACAGAAAAATTATAACGAAGAAATTATTCTAGAAAAACTTGGCCCTGATATTTCAAAAAAAAATATTGCCTTTCAAAAACATTATCTGCATAATCAACTGAACGAATGCCTGATTGAATATAATAACCGGGATAATGTGGAACAGGAAATTTATAAGAACATCCAGTTGATACGCATCAACCGAAAAAAAGGATTGTTGAATGAAGCATTGTTACTGTGGGAAAAGACAATGAAAAAAACCAGAAAAGTAGAATTGTTTGCCATGTCGCAGTTGTTGAAAAAAGAGTTCGAAAAAATGATTCTCTTTAGCAGTGTGCAGGTAAAGTATGATGATTTGCATACATTATTTATGTCAAATATTATGACATACGACGAGTATGCTGAAATGATAAGCCTCCGTGATTTATATGCAGAAGTGTTGATGCTGAAACGGAAAGCCCACTTTGATTTTGATGATGCACTGAAGAATGAAATAAGCCAGCTATTGCAGAAAATAAGTACAAAGAAACAAGGATTGCAAAGCAGGTCATTCTGGTACAGGCATTACACCCGAATGTGTCATGCCACACTGCTTTATTTGTCTAATGCCATTGATTTATCGCTTAATTTATTACAAGATGGAATTAAGGATTGGTGGAAGCACAAAAATTTTATAGAAACTGATACCGAGCATTACATTGAACTATTATACATGGTAAACTATGCTGGTGTAAAACACGGATCGTATGAATATGTAGAACTTGTATTTAGCGACAAAATAAATGAATTGATTGCTGATGATGCACAGAAAGCCCATTTTGAAGCAGTAAAATACCTGGCCTTAAATAAAGTGTACAATAAAACTGCTAGGTACGGCGATGTGGCAAAACTGGTGGAAAATATGAAAGGTAAATATACTAAATGGGAACCTTTACTAAATGCAGAGTTGAACAGAACAGTGTGTTTTTCCTTAGGGATTGCCAGTTTTGTACTTGATCATTATGCCGAGGCACTGCAGTTTACCAAAAGGGGTGTTACTTATTTTAAAGATGGCACCCGGGAAGAGCAATTTATTTTTGCCAATCTTTTTTTATTACTCATCTTATACAATATGAATAACACCAAGCTGTTTGATGCACAATATAAATCCACCTATACTTATTTCTACAAAAAAGGAAAAATCAAATCATTTGGAAAAACCCATTCTTTTGAAAAAACATTGATGCATTGCTTTCACGATACTTTTTATCTTACGTCATATAAAGAAAGGGCAAAACTATTTCAAAAAGCCGTGGATGAACTTGATGCCAGTCAGGATAGCGAAGTACAAAAGCAAACATTAAATATCTTCAACTTTCATGGGTGGTTGCTAAGCCAGGTGCAACGTATCTCTTATAAAGAGTATGTTCAGAAAAAATATATCAAAGAGACCAACCAGTCCAAAGTATCGATTGTTTCTTTATAGAAACGGATGACAACACTGTCTAATTATAAATCCAAAGCAGTATAGGTTTTTTAGAATTGTTGATGATGGGTTTCAATTCTTGCAGCAGAGCAGGTGAAACCGTTGGGCATCCATTACTCTGGCAAATTTCATCGGCAACTTCTGTTTCTGGTATGCAACTGTGCGAATGCAGTACGACTGTTCTTTCAAATGCATTATTATTACTACTATCGAGGCCATGCAGTTTATACGAATAGCCAAACTTGCCAGTATAAAAATTTCCAATTTTGTATTTGCCCAATGAAGTGCAACCGCTGCCTACCACATTACTATATCTTCTGCCTTCCAGCCAGTTTTCGAAGCAATTGCCATGCGCCACCAACCCGGTATTTTGTAGTGTATCATTTTTAAAATTATAAATAAAGAAACGGTTTTGCCCGGAGGCAAGGCTCATATCTAGTAAGAAACAAATATTTTCATTGTAGCCTTTTCGCTGCACAAACTGTTTCGCTGCTATAGCTTTCTGTTCCAACTTTTCAATGCCTGTGTTTGAAAGAGAGTGAGTAATTTCTTTTTTGAAAAGATGAAGGTCTGCTGGTTTATTCCATGCTTTATTATGAGAAAACAATCTCGTCTCAGACGAGACAATAATGGCAATACCACAAAGAAATAATAGCCGGATAATTTTCATGTAACAGTCGTTGAGATTGGTGAGATGCTTACTCAACGCAAATCCATAAAAATGATTTTGGAAGTTGTCGTTAAAAGTTTCCAAAAAATCAGTCCACACCAAATGCAAATAAAGAAACTGCTCCATCCGGATTGCCGGTCAATGCAAACAGATATTCTCCCTTGGGTAATATGGCTTCGGTTGTCAATTCCCAATAACCGTCTCTGATTTTTTTGACTGTAAGCCCAAATTTATCACTTGCTGCTTTTTTTTTGCTGCCAAAGAGGCCGGTCCTTTTTTGAAGTATAATTTTTCGTTTTCCGTTTTCGATGATTGTATTGTATAGATTAATGAACTTGGCCGGATCGCCATTTCCAACACCTATAACATGTAGTATTGAGGAGACAACATTGCCTTTCGTTACTGAATCTATTCCGCTTTTTGAAAATATAAAAGATAAGTTTGTTTCACCAACCAGCCGGGCTGATGAGGCTGCTCCTTCTAATAAATAACTGGTTTCAACACCGCCCAATCCACCTAATTTTAGCTTATTGTCCATTTGAGAAGATGCTTTCTCAAGCCGCATCAATTCATGACTGCTGTCTGCCACTTTGCGTAACAGGTATACTTCATTACTAAACTCAGGTTCAGGGTAAGTACTTTGCGACATTAGTAACTGACTGCTGATAATAATCAGGGCGAGGCTGAACAGTAACTTTTTCATACTATTATTGTTTTAGGTTTATAGAATTAGCATAACCAGACAATAAATCGAAAGCGATTGCTAATCGTTTTTAATTTAAGATACTATCAGAGCCAAAAGTTTTCAGGGGTT
>JANORJ010000298.1:0-16640 GCA_031415255.1 Chitinophagaceae bacterium
TTCTGCATGACAGGGGCCAAGCACAGCAAAATAATCATCCAATGAAAGATTAAATTGCTTTTGCAAATAGTAATTCAATAAAATATTTTTCTCCGGTAACAATCCTTTGATGGCTGAAAAAACTTTCTTCCCTATCCAATCTTCCGGCGTTAATTTTTCCAAACTTTCTTCTGCATACGCTGAAGGAATAGCCACCACCAGCACATCCGATTTGGCCACCACTTCTTTTATATCAGTTGACATTGACAGCAGCGAAACATCAAATTTTGCTGAAGTCAGATAACCGGGGTTATTCCCCTTTTCCTGAATATGTTTTATTGTATCTGCATTTCTTATCCACCAATTGATGGTATGCTTCTTATCAGTAAGAATTTTTGCCAATGCCGTTGCCCAACTGCCACCGCCGATTATACCGAACGTCATAACTGAACTTTGTTTTTATTATTAGCCGTGAGTTTTGAGCTACGAGTTTCGAGACTTAAAGCACTAAACTTCTTTTAGGTAATTCAACAGAGATTGGCTCGTAACTCGAAACTCACAACTTGCCGTTTTTCTCTATTTCTCAAACAACTTATCCTTTGGTACTACTTTCACCTTCATTCCATCCTTAAGGGTTTTACTTAAAGCAGCATAAGGTCCAATCACCACTTCATCACCTTCATTTAATCCACTTACTACTTCAATATAAGTGATGTCCTGTATCCCGGATTTTACAACCGCTTTTTTAACGGTGCCATCCTTTTGCATTATAAATACTACTTCTTCCAATTCATCATCATTGGTGGTGGTGGAAACTCCATCTTCATCTTTGATAGCCTTTTCTTCTTTGCGTTTGTCCTCCATGCTTTTGTCACTGCCTTTCACTCTTGCATTCACCGCCGAAATAGGTACCGAGAGCACATTTTCTATTCTCTTTGTTCTTATTTCCGCACTGGCATTCATACCCGGACGAAAGGGGAAATTTTTATCTGCCAGGTCTTTGTAAGAGGCGGTATCTAATCTTATTCTTACTTCATAATTGGTAACATCATTGGAAGAAGTAAAAGAAGTACCGGAAGTTTTAATACTATTGGCAATCTTGGTAACGGTTCCCCTAAATTTTCTGTTATTGTAAGCATCCACTGTCACCTCCGCAGAATCACCAACATTAATTTTTACAATGTCATTCTCTCCTACATCCACTCTTACTTCCAATACTGACATATCAGCCACCGTCATAATTTCTGTACCCACACTAAAACTGTTGCCCGTTACGCTTTCACCTTTCTTTACTTTCAATGACAACACTGTTCCATCAATTGGTGCTTCAATGGCTGAACGGTTAGTAATTCGGGCAAGCACTTGTCCTTTTTTAACTTTATCGCCTTCGGCTACTTTAAGTTCAGATACCTGACCTGAAAAATCGGGGCTAACTTTTACTTCTGTTTCCGGATAAATTTTTCCGCTGGTAGAAACTGACTCAATTATAGTTCTTTTGACAGCTTTTTCTGTTGCCACTTTTTCCATTTTGCTGCTGCCACCTTTCATACGTAAACCAAAAAATACAACAGCGAGTATCGCAACAATCAATAATGTCCACTTCAATGTTTTACTCATAATAAAGGAAAGTTTATGCTTCCATTCCGAGGCAAAAATAAATGAATTCGTTACCTCATCAGGCATTAGTTTGTTTTGCTGGGCTAACGGCTCTTACTACAAAATATAATGCGATGAACCCGGCAAGTACACCCAAGCCAATTAATGACAATTTGGTTTCATTGATTAGCAAACTGATGGCAACGAACGAATAAGCTGCAATAAAAATTAATGGTAACAAGGGATATAGCTTCATACTATAAATACCAGTTCCATTCAGGTGAGCTGTTCGTTTTCTGATAATAAAAATACTACCGGCCGAAAGCACCATACCAAAACAATCCAAAAAAATGGTAAAGCTGAGGAGGGTATCAAATTCTTTTGCCCAGAATACAATCACGGCAGCCAACCCGGCAAACACTGTCAATGCCAATGTTAATGCACCCCTGCTATTTCTTTTTTGAAATGCAGCAGGTAATATTTTGTCTTCGCTCATTGCCACCATTACTCTCGGATTGCTCAATAATAAAACATTGATATAAGCCAGTACACTCAAAAACAAAAGCATAGATAAAATCCGCTCAGCGTTTACCCCAAAAATTTTGGAAGCCATGATAGCAGCTATGTTCTTACTTGTTTTCAGTTCCTCAAATCCAATTACATGTACATAAGCATAATTGATGGTCAGGTATAAAGTGATAATGATAAAAATTCCGATAAAAATTCCTCTTGGAATATTTCTGTTAGGCTTATCAACCTCTGAACCAAAATTGATAGTTTGCTGATAACCTCCGTAAGTAAAGCTAACTGCTACCAGTCCTATACCAAATGCTTTAATGTATTCTTTAAACCCGGGGTCGAGAGATGAAGTAATAAGGTGAGTAGTGCTGACATGTTCGGAAGAAAAAAATAATGGAGTAATCAATAACAAAACCAATCCAATCTTGATGATAGTAAGTACGGTTTGTGTTTTTGCACTTAGCCGCAAGCCCAGCATGTTAACACCATAAAAAAGAACTATAGCTGCCAGGGCAATAGCAATATGAACGGTTTGTATATAACTGGCATCGGTTGCATTGGGCAAAATTACACCGGTAATATATTCGCTACCGACCAATGCCACTGCTGCTCCGGAAGCAGCATTGCTAACTAAAATAATGCAGTTGATACCAAAAGCAATGGATGGATGATAGGCATATGCAAAGACTTTATAGTAGCCGCCCATTACCGGCAGCCGTGAACCTATCTCTGCATACGTTAATGCACCACAAAGAGCTACCAAACCACCGGCTATCCATGCAATAAAAAATATTGCAGGCGTAGGTGATGCTGCGGCCACATTAGCAGGGGTACGAAAAATTCCCATACCAATAACGAGACTTACCACAATCATCGTAAAATCGAACACCCCTAATTTATTCTTTACTACCATTCAATGAAGATAACAAATAAACGTTTTATCTTTACTCGACCGACCTAACCCAATATCATGAATAAAACTTTGGCTGTATTAGCAGCTTTATTATTGCTTTCCTCCGGGCTGTCTGCCCAACAAGAAGAAAATGATTCCACCAAAGCCTTAGACGAAGTAACTATTAAAGCCTTTGAGCAAAACCGTAAACTGTCAAATTCTGTAGCAGTCGTTAAAATAATTGAATTCAACAATGGCGACCGTTATAATAAAACTTCCTTAGTCAACGGATTTAATACAGTAGCAGGAGTAAGAATGGAAGAACGGTCACCCGGAAGTTACCGTATCAACATCCGTGGCAGTTCGCTTCGTTCGCCATTTGGTGTGCGGAATGTAAAAGTGTACTGGAATGATATTCCCATTACTGATCCCGGAGGTAACACTTATTTCAATCAATTTGCCTGGAATAATTTTTCTTCTATCGAACTATTTAAAGGACCGGCGGGCAGCATGTATGGCGCCGGCACCGGTGGATTGATTTTAGTAAACAATTTTGATCGCTGGCAACCGGGGGCAAGCCTTGAATACCTGACGGGAAGTTACAATCTGCAAAATATTTTTACATCAGCAAGGTTTGGTAATAAGGAAAATAAAAATCAATTCACTTATGCACACAACCAAACTGATGGCTACAGAATACAAACAAAAATGCGGCGGGATAATTTTTCCTGGCAGTCCATGTTGAAGCTTTCAGCCAAACAACAGCTTTCCGCTTCCCTTTTATTTAATAATATGTATTATCAAACTCCCGGTGCATTGACTCTGGTAGAGTTTACTGCCAATCCAAAAGCAGCAAGACCAGCTGGTGGCGGATTTCCTTCGGCGGTAAATGCTAAAGCAGCTATTTTTCAGAAAACTATTACTGCCGGATTTACCAATATCTATGCTATCAACTCTTCGTTTAAAAATTCAACTACTTTATATGGAGCTTTTGCTCAAATTAAAAATTCTGCTATCCGCAATTATGAAAGAAGAAACGAACCAAGCTTCGGCGGTAGAACAGTTTTTACTTATAACAAAAAAAATGAAGACAAGAGCAATTTTCAATTAGTTGGCGGTAGCGAATTTCAACAAGGCTATTTCAACACACAGGTTTCAAAAAATAAAAATGGCAACCCGGACACCCTACAAACCAACGATGACATTAATTATACGACGTATAATTTTTTTGTGCAAGGAGATATAATCATTAAAGAAAGTTGGTTTATTAATACAGGTATTAGTTTGAATAAAACAAAAGTTGAATTTTCAAGACTAAGCCGCTACCCGGTGCTGCGGCAAAGCCGGAGTTATAAAAACGAACTGGCGCCAAGGATTTCAATAAAGAAAGTTTTAACTGACGACCTATCATTAAAAGCAACCGTATCAAGAGGTTTTTCACCACCAACTGTTGCAGAGCTACTGCCATCAACAGGAGTAATTAGTACTGAGCTGGAAGCTGAGTATGGATGGAACTATGAAATGACGGTTGGCTATGACTTGTTTCATCGCAAACTTCGATTAGAAGCGACTGGATTTTATTTCAAACTGAATAATGCATTGGTGCAGCGAAGAGATCTTTCCGGAGCTGATTTTTTTGTAAACGCCGGTGATGTAAAACAGAAAGGATTAGAAATAACTTCGGATTTATTAATAAGTAACACAAAAAATTTTATTGATTATTACAGACTCAATGCTACATACACTTATAATCATTTTCGCTATGGCAGTTTTGTAAGAGGCGTTGATAATTTTTCAGGTAAAACAGTTCCTTCCGTTCCTTCTAACACATTATCCCTGTTAGGCGATATACAATTGAAAAACGGTGCTTATTCCAACATCACTTACTATGCTGCCTCTAAAATATTTCTTAATGATGCCAACACTTTCTCTGCAAACTCATATCATCTTCTCGGATGGAGAGTAGGCTGGAAAAGAACATTGAACAAAAAATATAAATTAAGCTTGTATGCAGGTGCTGACAACTTGCTGGATGAAACGTATAGTTTAGGTAATGATATTAATGCAGCAGCAAACCGATTTTATAACGCTGCACCCGGAAGAAACTATTATGCTGGTGTGTCTTTTCAATGGATTAAGAAGCAAGAAAGTAACAAATAATTTAAATTTGAACTCGGAAAAAAATTAACTGTTGCAAATTGTTGGCAGTAAATTATTTTTATAAGTAAAACCCCTTTGTTGAAAATTTTTCTTGTCGAAAATCCTTCCCTCCCTACATTTGCACAGATTTGGTTCCCGGCCTAATAACCGGGATTAAAAGGGAAGTCAGTTAAAATCTGACGCTATCCCCGTAGCTGTAAGAAGCCTCCCAAACCCTCCGAAGGAGGGCTTTAAGAGTAAAATTATTGAAGAGTTACCACTGTTTCGGCTCATCCGAATGGGAAGGTTTCAATAATGCTTTAAGCCAGAAGACCTGCCACGTCATCAAACATTATTCAGCTTTCGGGTGAAAGGCATGAGATGTAAAAGTCGCAGGACGTTTATATTTCTATCTTTTTTTGTTTCCGGAAGCAGTCACACAAAAAATTTCATATAAAATGAAAAAACATTTTTTTGTGTTGGCTGCTGTCATTTTCAGCAGTACGGCACAGTCGCAGGACACAACTGGTAAATTATTAGATGAAGCAGTAATAACTGCTAACAAGTTTGAACAAAAACAAAGTCAGACTGGCAAAGTAATTACTGTAATTGGTAAAGAACAGTTATCAAAAAGCAGTGGCAAAACAGTAGCACAGATTTTAAATGAGCAGGCAGGTATTACCATTAATGGTGCTTACAATGTAACCGGCAGTGTACAAACAGTTTTTATGAGAGGTGCTTCATCCGGAAGAACATTGATACTGATTGACGGCATTCCGGTAAACGACCCTTCAATGATTAACAATGAATTTGACCTGAATCTTTTTTCTATTAATGATGTGGAAAGAATAGAAATATGCAAAGGTGCACAGTCCACTTTATATGGCAGTGATGCAATTGCCGGAGCCATTAATATCATTACCATAAAAAAAGATGTGAGCAAGCCCTTCAATGTAAAAGTAACAACAGGATTAGGTAATAAGAATACTGTTCGCAATAATATTCAACTGTATGGAAAGGCGGGTAAGCTTACTTACACCACCCGGTTTGCCAAACTGAGAACCAATGGATTTTCTGCTGCTTACGACAGTACTGGTGTTAAAAATTTTGATGACGACGGCTATGATGGCAATGTGATTAATGCGGGGTTACAATACCAGGTAATTCCTTCGCTATTGGTAAAAACGTTTATACTGCACAGCCAATACAAAGCCGATATTGATGCAGGAGGTTTTGCAGATGAAAAAGATTATAGCATTAAAAATAGCAACTTGTCATCCGGCGTTGGTGTAAATTTTAAAAAAGGAATTGTAAATGCGACAGCCAATTATCAATACGGTGAATTGAACAGGGCTTACACCAATGATAGTTTATTTGTTCGCCCATTCGGAACAAAGTTTGAAAGTAATAAATATGGCGGACGTACACAGTACCTGGAATTATTTGGAAATGTAGTAGCAGCGAAATGGTTGACGGTTCTCACAGGTTTTGATTACCGATGGGCTAATATGAACCAGCAATACTATTCGGTGAGTAGTTTTGGGCCTTATAGCAGTAGTTTTAAAGACACCTCTTTACATCAAACATCTTTTTATGGTTCACTACTTTTCAATGCGCTGAATAAAAAACTGAACGTTGAAATCGGTGGCAGAATGAATAAACATTCCCGCTACGGCACTAACAGTACTTTCACTTTCAATCCATCATATACAATCAGTAAAAATTGGAGAGTATTTGGTAGTGTTGCTTCGGGTTTTAAAGCACCTTCTATCTTCCAGGTATTTGATGCTTATAGTGGTAATCCTGATTTGAAACCAGAAAAATCTACTAACTATGAAATTGGTGTGCAACAAAGTCACGAAAAAATAAGCAGCCGGATAGTGTATTTTCACAGAGATATTAAAAATGGTATTGATTATAACTATACAACTTTCAAATACTTCAATTTTGTAAAACAAACAGTGAATGGATTGGAATTGGAATTGTCAATCAGACCGACAGAAAAATTCAACATCTCGGCGAATTACACATTAATTACCGGTGAGGAGCAAACGCAAAGTCGTAAAAATTTCCAAGACACCTTGTATAATCATTTATTACGCCGCCCTAAACATAATATCAATCTGAATATTGGATACCAGTTTACCAAAGATTTATTTGCCAGCATAAGTGCCAAGTCCGTAAGCAGCCGTTACGATGTGGGTGGGTATAAAAAGGAAGATGTGCTGCTTGATAACTATTTTCTGTTGAGTGCTTATGCAGCTTACAAATGGAAAAGCAATGTGAAATTTTTTATTGATGCCCAGAATGTAACAAAGAAGCAATTCTTTGACATCAGAGGGTATAATGCTATCCCTTTTATGATTAACGGTGGCATTACTTTCGAATTATAAAAACTCTTTTGATATGTGCCAGCATGAAACAAAAAACTGCCCAAGATGCAATGCGGCATTTGAATGTAAACCGGGCAATATTACTCAGTGCCAGTGTTTCGGCATTGAACTGACAGCAGAGCTAAAAGCATATATTGAACAACGATATAATGATTGTCTTTGCCGGGATTGCCTGTTGTATCTGCAGCTGGAACTGAACTTGTTTAAAGAAAAATATCTTTTTAAATAACTAATAGCCCTGCTTCATAAAACGAAGCAGGGCTGTTAATTTTACGCATCAGGCCGCCGCAGTAGTTCTTAAAGAAATAAATATATCGATAACGGCCAGATGCTTTGCCAGCGGTGCAGACTGCCGCAAATGCTACCTTTGCCAAAACACCTGCTATGAACCTTGACCCTAAAGAATTGCTCACTGTATCGTTTACACTTTTTGCCGTAATTGATATTGTTGGTTCAGTACCGATTCTTATTTCGCTTAAAGAAAAAATGGGTGGCATAAGAGAATTAAGAGCAACATTAATTTCTGGTGCACTGATGATTCTTTTTCTTTTTGTAGGCAAGGGGTTTCTAAATTTATTGGGATTGGATGTAAAGTCATTTGCCGTTGGAGGTTCTATTGTAATATTTATATTGGGTTTAGAAATGGTATTGGGGCTTGAATTTTTCAAAAGCGATTCAAATGTAAAAGCGGCAACGGTAGTTCCTATTGCGTTTCCGCTAATTGCCGGGTCGGGAACATTAACTACCCTTATGTCTTTAAAAGCAAATTATGGAGAAACAACTATACTTATTGCAGTTCTGGTTAACCTGATTATTGTGTTTGCTGTTTTAAAATCCTTGGGAGCAATTGCTCGTCTGTTAGGCCCTGCGGGATTGATAGCCGTAAGAAAGTTTTTTGGCGTAATATTGCTCGCCATAGCAGTAAAAATATTTGCTACTAATGCACCGGGATTGATAAAGTAAACCAACCTCACCCCAGCCCTCTCCATAAATGGAGAGGGAGTAAGAGGCCTCGTAGTACAATGGATAGTATAAGAGTTTCCGAAGCTCCAGATCCAAGTTCGATTCTTGGCGAGGCCACTAAATAATAAGACGCTTTAAAATTTTTAAGGGGTTTTATTATTTTCAGTCGTACTAAATACGCTGTTCAGTTTATACATTCTTTTTTATTATGAAAAAAGATAACCATCACCTAGATAATCAGAACACTGAAGAAGTTCGTTTGCAAAAAAACATTCTCACTCTTTTGGAGGAAGATCCAAAAACAGATGCCAGTAAAATTCAGGTTGAAGTAAAAAATGGCAAAGTACTATTAAAAGGTATGGCTGATACGGAAGAGGAAAAAAACCATGCAGCAATTATTGCCGCAACCGTGCCGGGAATAAAAGGAGTAGAAAATCATTTGCAGGTAGAAATTGGAATCGCCCAAGCTGTGAGTTCTTTTGTTGCCCAAATTGTTTCTGGTGACGAAAACAATAAAAATGCGGATAAGGACCAAGAGCAAAAGCTCTGATTAAATCTGTGAGAGTAAGTGCTTTTTTATTTTTTTTCCTAAATATTTTCTATCTTCCTTGTCACAATAAACCAAACTGACATGCCAACTCAATCACACAAACCTTCCGCTTTCTTAACTATTCCCTGGGGATTAATGTCCATTGTACTGGTTCTCTTACTAAACCTTACTCTCGATGGTGTCTGGTTTCAAAAGAACTGGAGCTGGATAGCTTTGGTATTAATTATTCCCGCAGCCATCTTGGAGAATTTTAAAGTGGGCTATTCCACCATGCGGATTATGTTTATGAAAGTGGTGTATTCATTGCTTTCTTTCCTACTGGTAGGTCTTGCTTTTGGCTCAGCTCTTACCGGATGGCATATTGCCAAATTCCAAAAAGATGTTTTAGTACCAGTAAAAACTATCAGCCTGCCGTGGTATGTGATGCTGGCATTAGCGGTGTTGCTGATGATACAAATAGCGCAACTATTCAGTATGCTGAAAGCAGTAAAAAGAGAATTTATGCAAATGGATCCGGACAATTAAGGCGCTATCCCCGAAGGGGAACAAATATTTAGAATTGTTTCAATGCCGCTTTTAAAAAAGGCAGCGTTGGCAAAGAAGAAATAATTTTCAACTCATCAGCAATAGAACTTTCATTATCTAAAAACCTCAGCACCTGCTGGGGTTTATTTTTTTTGAATAACCTTGTAAATATCTGGTCGCCGGGTAGCTTATTATGCTTTAATATATGAAGCAATGTACTGTCGTAAAATTTAAATCTTGGCGGACCGCCCGGTAGTGCAATAAAAGGATTATTTCTTTTTATAAGGTTCTCTACTATGCGGGCAGAATGTTTTTGAATAAAACGAAAAGTATAACCACTGGAAGCTTTGGTTTGACCACCCGCTGTGCCAATATAAACAATGCGGCCATCAACTGCAGGAAATTTATAATTCGTCATAGGTATTATACCCACCTCTTCTTCTGTTATCCTATACGATTCAATTTTAAGAAACCGATTAATATAATCTTTCAAACCATCATCATACTGCGTTGGCTCCAACAGCTTTTCAGTGAACAAAGTATATTCAATTAATGCTTTTGTTTCAGAAAATGGCTTTACATACACAAACGTAGTACCGTGTTGCTGGCTGGTTCTAAAATCCATCAGCGTAGCTTCTGAAGGATTAAAAACAGGTGTATCTGTTTCAATAATCCAGCCTTTGAAATGCTGAAGCAGGTAATAGTCTTTTTCTTTCAACACCGGCTTTTCTAAAAGAAGGCTGTTGAAAATATATTCTGCTGAAATTGTTTCCTCGTTTAGTTGAACAACAGCAAGACTATTTTCATTCGACATTGATTTTATTTCCCCGTACCTGATCTCAAAATTTGGTTGTTGCTGAATGATATTAAAACAATACTTATAAAAATCAATTCCCCGTATCATTTTATATTCATACGGCGACAAGTCAAGCAGGCGGGAAAAATTCTCGCTATGAAACCAGGTGTGTTTCCATTTTCTGTACACAATAGATTCAAACAGCCCCGGTTCTGTTTCCCAAAAAGACCAGGTGCGGTCGTTTTTTTGTTTCTGGTCTTTATCAATAATCAGGATTCGCTTATTGCTGAACTGACCGGAATGAATTAGGTGTACTGCAAGGCTTAGTCCTGCGCAACCAGCACCTGCAATAATGTAATCGTATGTAGAAGGAGAATTCAGAAATGATAATTGAAAACTAAAGATAAGAAGTTGAGAAGGCAATTACTCTGCTTCGGGAGCATATTCCACTTTTGCATTACCTGCCATCAGTTTTTTATCCCGGCGGATTTTATCCCAATATTTTTTGTTCACAATAAGGAAGCCAAAACTCTCTCCTTTATTTTTATCTAAATGCTTATGATGCATTTTATGTGCCCAGCGAATGGCTCTTACATACGTATTGTTACTGCGGCTAAACCATTTGAAACGCTGATGAATAATAACATCATGCACCATGAAGTAAGCAAATCCGTAAGCCATTACCCCAAAACCAATAGCCTGCACCCACCAGATATGATTATAAGTGCCAAAATAAATCATTAGGAAACTTGGTATGGCAAATATGAAAGCAAACAAATCGTTCTTTTCAAAGATGCCCGGCCTAACTTGATGGTGGTCACGATGCAGATACCACAAAAAACCATGCATGACAAACCGATGTGTGCACCAGGTAATGCCTTCCATTATGATAATTGTGCCAATTAAAACCAGTATGTAATAAATTGTACTCATTGCTTTGCAAAATTATGACTTTAGGCTATTTCGTTTTTATAACGTTTCATCCAAAAATTTTCAATTTTTGGAAAAGCCAAATGAAACCAGGGGGTATATTTCTGCGGATGTGATTGCAGGTTCTGACAAATTTCCCTGACATCTTTATAACAGATATCCATCACTTCTTGTTTATTGAGATTGATATTTCCTTCATATTCCCCCACAAAAACATGGTCAAATTCATGCTCGGTAAGGCCATTATCAAAATCAGCCTTATACACAAAATCAAATACTTTTTCTATTGGCGTATCAAATCCCAGCTCTTCTTTTAATCTTCTTTGCGCCGCCTTTATTGTTTCCTCGTCAGGGTAAGGGTGACTGCAACAGGCATTTGTCCATAAACCACCGCAATGATATTTAGTAACAGCCCTTTGCTGCAACAGCATTTCTCCTTTTGTATTAAAAATAAAAACACTGAATGCTCTGTGGAGTACTCCTTTTTCGTGGGCTTCCATTTTTTTCATGGTGCCGGTTTGTCTGTCATTGACATCCACCAGTATTACTTCTGTTAACTCCATATTAAATTAACCGTAGTTGGTTTTTAACTCCTGCCCTGAAGATGATCATTGCCTTGCGATAGTTAGGTATGCGGATTCTTTCTTCCAGCACCCTGGATGGGTCCATCTGTTTAATTTTTTTGAACAAGGATAAATAATATTTATAAGCGACATACACACCAAATCTTGCTTTTAACGGAAGATTTTTAATTCCTTCATAAGCCAGCCTGAAATCATTATGTATATCTTCTTCTATTTGTCTTTTTTGATGTTCGGTAAAATTATTAAAGTCACAACCAGGGAAATATACTCTTGCCAATCCATTAAAGTCAGCTTTTATATCCCGCAGAAAATTTACTTTTTGAAAAGCTGCTCCCAGCGACCGGGCAGAACTTTCTAATTGATCGTACATTTCTTTTTTTCCCTCGCAAAAAACATACAAGCACATCAAACCAACCACTTCTGCAGAGCCATATATATATTCTTTATAACCCTGGCAATCGTACACTTTTTTATTCAAATCCATTTCCATGCTATGAAAAAAAGCATCAATCAACTTATGGTCAACATTAAATTCATTAACGGTGCGCTGAAAACTGTTTAATATAGGATTCAAGCTAATACCCCTTTTAATGGCATCATAGGTTTCTGTTCTGAACTGCTGTAGTAAAAATTCTTTATCATAGTCATGAAAAGTGTCCACTATCTCATCTGCAAAACGAACAAAGCCATAAATATTGAAAACAGGTTGGCGCAGATCCTTGTGCAGCATCTTAATAGCAGAAGAAAACGAAGTACTATAGTTCTCCGTTACAATCCGGCTGCAATTTTGACTAGTGGTATGGAATAGCTGAACCATTACTTTGTAAAATAAGAAATTTATCGCAATACTTTAATTACTTGTTTGGCCACCACTTCCCCGCTTATTAAACTTGGCGGCACTCCCGGCCCCGGCACCGTTAATTGGCCTGTATAAAATAAGTTCTTTACTTTTTTACTTTGGCAAGCCGGTCTGAAAATAGCTGTTTGCATCAGAGTATTTGCCAAGCCGTAAGCATTGCCTTTAAACGAATTATAATCAGCTACGAAATCGCTTACAGAATAGGTCTTTTTATACACTACCGAATCAAGAATGGACTCTCCGGTATATTTTTCCATTCGTTTTACTATTTGTTGAAAATATTTCTCTCTTAACTCCTCTGTATCCCCTTCCAACCCTGATGCCACCGGAACCAGGAAAACGATATTTTCACATCCGGCAGGAGCAACATTGTCATCCGTAAGAGAACAAACACTTACATAAAACAAAGGTTCTGTTGGCCATTTTGGGTCTTTATAAATTTCCTGGCCATGCTGGTCAAAAGTTACATCAAAAAACAAAGAATGATGAATAGGTTGTTTCAATTTTTTATTCAACCCCACATAATACATCAAACAAGAAGGAGCCATTACTCGTTTGTCCCAATACGCAGGGGAATAACTCCGGCATTCTTCAGGTAATAATTTTGTTTCCGTAAAATGATAATCGGCACCGCTGATAATAGCATCCGCCCTATAAAAATCTTTTTTAGTAGCAACCGTTTTCGCAGTTTTACCTTTAATCATTATTCCTGTTACTTCTTCATCAAAGTGAAATTGTACTCCCAGTTCTACTGCCAGTTTATACATTCCTTCCACTACTGCATACATGCCACCCTCCGGATACCATGTACCTCCTTTCAAGTCCGCATAATTCATCAGGCTGTACAGGGCTGGTGTATCTTCTGGTAATGCACCAAGAAACAAAACAGGAAACTCCATCATCTGCCGGAGCTTCGGATGCTTAAAATAGTGTGCAATATGTTTTTTTATTGAAGAGAAAACCTGAAGTTTGAAAACGCCGCTAACTGTTTTCCAATCCATAAACTCCAGTATGGAGCGACTGGGTTTATATACCAACCCATTTACGCCTACTTCATATTTATAGGCTGCACCTTTTAAATATGTTTCTAATTTTTCTGCACTACCTGGTTCTAATGATTCAAAAACTTTTTTCAGTTCTTCAAAATCTGCAGGCATATCGGTGTAGCCATCATTCCAGTAAATACGATAAGAAGGATCGAGGCGATGGAGAGAATAATAATCAGATACTTTTTTCCCAAACTGGGCAAAGTATCTTTCAAAGACATCGGGCATCCAATAAAAGCTGGGTCCCATATCGAAGGTAAATCCGTTTTCTTTTAATTGTCTTGCCCGGCCACCGGGTGTTTTATTTTTTTCAATAACAGTAACTTGCCAGCCTGCTTTTGCCATAAAAGAAGCCGCAGATAAACCTGCAAATCCGCTACCAATAACTACTACTGATTTTTCAGCCACGAGAAAATTTTTAAAACCGGCTGATTTGCTCTTTCAACAGTTTTCTTGCAAAGTGAATCCTGCTTTTGATGGTACCCAGCGGTTCGATTAATACTTCAGCTATTTCATTATACTTGTAGCCATCAAAGTACAATAAAAAAGGTGTTTTAAATATTTCAGGCAGTTGTTGAATGGCTTTTTTTATTTCTTTTATCCGCAAATCGCTTTCAGCAGCATTGCTAACTGTTACCTGCTTCATGTTTATCAAGTAGTCATTAGGCGTACTATCGAAAATGGTTTTTTGTTTAGCTTTTCGGCGATAATCGTTAATAAATATATTTCGCATAATGGTGAACAACCAGGCTTTGATATTGGTGCCGGCGTTATACTTTTCTTTATTGGCTAAAGCCTTATAAAGTGTTTCCTGGTAAAGGTCATTAGCCGCCTCGGTGTCTCTTGTCAGGTTGTTGGCAAAAGGCTTGAGGAAATCTGCATTGGTCAGCAGCATTTCGTTGAACTCAAGGGTTGACATATTATTTTGTTTAATTAATGATGGTGTAAAGTTAAACACTATTTTAATACCGCCAAATCTCTTTTTACATATTTTGACCCAAATCAAGAACAAATTTTGATTGAAAAGTTTGCTAAAGGAAGATTTTAGTACCCGGAGGTAGCCCTAAAAAATGGACTTAAAGCGAAGAGAGATATTCCATTACCTCAGTTAAAGACCTTTTAAACTGCACGGAAGCAGGCGTCTTCTTTTTATACGATTGGGTCAGTTGACCAGAAACAACCGTGCTGACAGCGCCAAACCGCTGTTCAACGTTATTAAGAAATTTTTCAAAATTAAAATTAGCTGCGGTGGCCGTTAAGTGAACGAAAGCAATATCAGGTTTTTTCAGATTGATGACATGCTCCACATCTTTTACCGGAACGTTAGCTCCTAAGTAAATAGTTTTAGCTCCGCGGCTTTTTAATAAATAATACATGAACAGTAAACCCAATTCATGATGCTCCCCTTCCGGAAGAAACAAAAGAAATGTCTTATTCAATTTGATATGTGATACAGTTGTTTCAATACCAACTATTAATTTTTGACGAATGATATTGGTAACAAGGTGTTCCTGCGCCGGGTTAACATGGCCTGTTTGCCAGAGGATACCAATTTTCTCCAAAAAAGGAAAAATGATTTGTATCACTGTTCTTTCAATTCCTTTTGTTGCGATGTAGTTAGCAAGAATTGCCTCAAATTCTTCCATATCCATATCCACCATTTTCTGCACCAAGTCATTAATTATTCTTTCCTGTATGGCACGGGCATCACCGAGCGATAAAATTTTTTCTCTTATTTCCTGCGGCTGCATCCTGTCAATATGAGAAATCTTAAACCCATATTTATTAAGCAAGGCAATATTAAGAACCGTTTTCAGCTCATCGCTGCTGTAATAACGGATATTAGTAGTAGTACGATGCGGCTTCAAAAAATTATACCGCTGCTCCCAAATACGGATTGTATGGGCTTTTATTCCGGAGAGATTTTCGAGATCTTTTATGGTGAAGGCGTTCATGAAGTATAAAAACAGCTACAAATAAAAAAGGTTCAACCGGTTGGGCTAAACTCTTCAATAAAATTTAAACAAGCATCTGACAAGGCTTTACAACTCAAGGTTTTTAATCTTACCGCTATCCAGCAGTTTCATCAACGGAGCAGTAAGAGCAGGATTTTGCAATGCATCCAAGTGTCGGAATCCGTGAAGATCAGTACCAATTAAATCATAATGCCCTTTTTTTATTAAGTGTTCAGCCAGCAATTGGGGCGACTTGCCATAGTAACCGGTTAATGAAAGCAGATTGAGCTGAAACAAACAGCCAATGTCTTTCAGCTCTTCATAAAATTCTTTGTTTTTTTCCAGATAAATATATCGTTCCGGATGAGCAATTACAGGTTGGTAATTCTGCATCTGCATTTCAAACAAAATATCTTTTAGCGAATGGGAAGGATAAGCCAGGGAAAATTCTACCAACACCATATTTCCACTAATGGTTAGCAGTGGGGTATTATTTTTTACCAATCCTTCTACATAATCATCCAGAAAATATTCGGCGGCAGCATTTATTTCAACATTTAATCCTTCTGCCTTTACAGCTTCACGAAGAAGTTCCAGTTTTTGTAAAATGATTTCGCTGGTATTTTTATACATATCCCACATAATATGCGGGGTGGTAATAAATTTTGTGTAGCCCAGCTCCATCATTCCCTTTATCAGCTTCAATGATGTTTCCATATCCGGCGAACCGTCATCAATACCCGGCAGTAAATGGGAGTGCATATCAACCTTTAATACACTTAGGTCAACTTTGCCAGCGGTAGGTTTTGATTTGGAAAAAAATTTAAACATTTCTTAGTGATACTTGAAATTACTTTATTTAGTAACAGTACAGAAAATATGGGCTTTAAAATGTTCTTGGTGGAAGCGAAGGA
>JANORJ010000299.1:0-3058 GCA_031415255.1 Chitinophagaceae bacterium
TACTTTATCAACTCTTTTGTTTCCTGTAATTTCTGTGGTTGTAATGCTGCTATTGAATATCGGGCCAGGTTGATACCATTACTGGAACCTAAGCCTATCACTTCAAGCTTTGCCGGTTTTGCAAGTTTGTTTTCTTTTATATACTGCTGAAGAGAAAAACTATTGGGCCAAACATGTGTAGCGGCTTTGCCGGTTAGCTTTTCCATGGCTATTAATACCTTTCGGTTAAAACCTTTTGTGGTTACAAAACGCAGACCGGCCACTGTATGTACCCGTATTTTGACACCGGCAAACTTTGCTGCCAGCATGGCTAACAACCCTGCCTTAGGTGTATGCGAATGAACAATATCCGGTTTCTCCTTTTTAAAAAAACGATACAACAACCATAAACAATGCAGGTCAGCGAATGGAGTCATACGCCGTGTCATTGGTATAATATGGTGGCGGCAACCTTCATTCTGTTTTACGCCTTCCAGCTCTTTGCCATCGCTGCTTACCATCACCACATCAAATCCATTTTCCTGCATATACTTCATCTGGCCGCTAAGCAGCACTTTTAAAGAGATTGGAGCGGTGGTGATGCGGATTAGTTTAGGCATTTGCAAAAAAGGGAAATACTTTTTATTTAACTACAGAGAACACAGTTTACTATTGCTTTTTTCGCTGTGCTTCTCAGTACCCGCCGTGGTTTATTTGTATTTAATAAGAGAGAAGACAGGATATCACCGTATTTTTCAAAAGATCATTATCGATTCAGATAACATTTCTTATACCACACTTCCAATGCAAATAATGTCCAGAGCATTTTAGCTCTTTTTTCATCTCCTGTTTTTATTTTCCTGTTCCAAAGGTTTTCAATAAATCCAGGCTGAACAAAATTTTTGCAATACGCATCAGGAGTTAATATATAGGAAGCAATCATATCCTTCAGTTCATTATCAATCCATTTTTTAAGCGGTATTTCAAACCCACGTTTAGGTTGATTAATTAATTCAGCAGGGAGGTATTTTTCTGCTAGTTTACGGAGAATATATTTTGTCTGGCTGCCTTTTAATTTATAACTGTCCGGCAATGAAGGCACATATTCAAGTAAGTCTTTACATAACAATGGGCTTCTGCCTTCCAATGAATGTGCCATGGTGGCAATATCCATTTTTACCAGCAGGTTCGATGCAAGTATATGATCAAAGTCGAGGTTCAAAATTTTTTGAACTCCTGTTAGTTTCGAATTATTGATCCGGTTAAAATCCTGTTGAATACTTGAAAGCACCGAATCGTTACCAATAAGATATTTTTCAAAGCCTTCAAACACATCAAGACAAGAGGAGAAATAGGTGTGTATGCCATTTTTTTGTGCGAAATCAACTAACCTGTAAAAATAATTGTACTTACTTTTTTTATCATGAGAAAGTGGCAGAAAAGCATGAAGGATTTTTGTTGAATTTTTTACAAAAAAAGATTTTCTAAAAAAATCATATTTCGCAAACGGAACATAGCGCCGATACCCTCCAAATAACTCATCGCCACCATCACCATTTAAAATAACAGTAAGGTGTTTTTTAGCTGCTTCGCTTACATAGTAACTTGGAATAACGGAGCTATCAAAAATGGGTTCTCCGTAATTAGACAATATTTTTTCAATATCGTTTGTAAGGTGGTCAAAAGAAATTTTTATTTCATGGTGCTTGGTAGCGTAGCGGTCAGCAACCAGTTTGGCAAGGGGTGCTTCGTCATATTCGCCATCAAAAGAAACGGTGAAGGTTTGCAGAGAGGGATTATATTCCTTTGCAATAGCGGTAACTAGGCCGCTATCAATTCCACCGCTTAAAAAAGAACCTACTTCCAGGTCAGATGATTCTACCCGGCCTTTTATGGCTTCATGTAGTATGGTATCTACTTTTTGAAGGGCTGTTTCAAAGCTATCAGTACTGCGTTGCTGATAAAAAGTGTGAATATCCCACCACCGGGACAATTTTACTTCCGCAGTATCCAATGATACAAAAGCATAAGAACCGGCCGGCAGTTCTTTTACATTTTTATACGGTGTGGAAGACCTGTACAGATAGGCGGCATGAACATATTGCTGAATATTATTTTCATCAACTTCTAACGGCAATTGATGCCGCAACGCATTTAATTCGCTGGCAAAAACAAATCTTTTTCCATCGGAAAAATAATAAAGTGGCTTTTTCCCGGCTCTGTCCCTAGCAAGGAATAATTCATTTTTAGTTCTGTCGAAAATGGCAAAAACAAACATGCCGTCAAAATCATCCAGGCATTGGGGGCCCAGTTTTGCATAAGCATGCAGAATTGTTTCTGTATCTGAGTTGGTAGCACACACCAACCCATGCTTTTTTCTTACTTGCTGGTGATTATAAATTTCTCCGTTAAAAATAATAGTCAGGTGTTCATAGTGCATGGGCTGTCGGCCCCCCGCAATATCAAGGATGGAGAGGCGGTGATGATGCAACAGTAGCTGACCTTCTTCAAAGGTGGATTGTTCATCCGGGCCTCTGTGAAAAAGATCCTGTGTTAAACGAGGAATATTAAGTGGGGTGTTAAGCGACCCTGCGATTCCGCACATGGGATGAATTAGTTTTAGGAATAGCGAAATTGATAATTTTATTAAACCAATTGGGTAGCGGCAGCTTTACTTTATCATACAATAACAAAAGCAGTAACATATAAAAAGGGGTACAGGGGATTTTATACCTTGACAAAGCACCAAAATTAGCTGTTGATGACCCAACGGCAAAAGCAAAGATAAAGGCAAACACAAAGCACATCATAATCCGTCCGTCTGAAAAGGCAACAGAAAAAAACTGTTTCACTCCTTTTTTGAACATAAAAAACAATGTGGTAAATAAAAAAACGGCTGATTCAAAAGCAGAAAGCAGTGCAATTGGCGAATTGACCTCCCAGATAAAAGGACGGAAAAAAGTAGCTACAATACTATTTACCACAAGCAAAAAAGGGTTAGAGTCATTGATCTTAAAATGTGAGTCACTTTGCTTATACTGATTTACCACATCATATCCCTGACGAGAACCTTCTGCAT
>JANORJ010000300.1:0-4594 GCA_031415255.1 Chitinophagaceae bacterium
AGTTGATACCGGTAGTCTTCCAGGCTTCCGAAATATTGTAATAATGAATCAGGATATGGTTTATTATTTTTCAGCATCAGCAACAGTGTGCTATATTTAAGTTGCTTATCGTTCGACTTCATCATTTGCTGTATCAAAGGCTGAACGGCAGCATTAGTTTCCCAATAAGGAAGTAACAACGTAGCATATAGACTCAGATCATCATTGCCAGAATCTTTTTCATCATCATTATAAGAATAGGATGTTTTTTTTGCCTCCTTATCTTCCTCCGCTTTTTCAATCGCCTTTTTCTTTTCTGCAATAGATTGTTTTTTAAGTTCCTGTTTTGCTTCTATTATAAATTTGCTGAAATACATTTCATAATCTTTCGGCTTCACCAGGTTACTGTCCACTAACTGGCCGAGCAGTTTCATAATACTGCTTTTGTAATCCTCCAAGTTTAACAAAGGCAGCAGATCGGGTAGAATAGTTCTTGTAAGTTTTAACGTGTCGGATAATTCATCCAAAAATTTTCCATCATCATAATCATAACCGGATGCATAAGAAAGACCTGAGAGGTTGTATTTATAATCAGTGTACCCGCCGTAACTCACTTCCAGCACCGGTGGTTCCGCATTTATTATATCCCGGAAAATATTGTAAGCATACTGTGTTTTATGCTGTAGTAAACTTTCTAGGGCCGCATATTGCAGCTCCACTGTATCATCTAGGGAATAATACAAGGTTTTAATATAATCGGCTGATGAATTAGTTTTAATATCTCCCAGCTTATTTATTAAAGATGACTTTGTGTCAAGGTATTTTTTTTCACCCCAGTTCATCTGAGCAATAGCTTTTTTTAATTGAGGCAAATCGGATGAATCAAGAACAATCTTACTTATATATTTAATAGCCCGTTTGTGCAAAACTGTATCGTTACTTACAAAATCTGCAAAAAATAAATTTGATTTTTTTGTAAACGGATTTACTCCTTTCAATGTATCCACTGGTTGAAAACTGTCGAAAAAGTGTTGAACAAAAGCACTGGGCTTTGTGAGTGTATCTGTTTGTGTTGTCACGGAAAAGCCAATCCCATCTTTGTAATAAGATTTGCCCCACAGTGCCCGGCTGCTGCCAGTGTCAGAAATAATCAGTTCCCACACTTTCATTTTGTTGGGCAGCACTATTTTTTTCTTATACCTGATTAACCAGGTACTATCAGTTCCAAAAAAAGATTCATCGTTTTCTTTTTCCAGTTCCGAACTATCTTTTGTGTAATAATATCCTGGCGATCGGTAAAAACTTACAAATATTTTTTCGCCAGTAGTATCGTTGCTGATTATTTTATTACGGTAGGCACCAGCTTCCAGCAGATCGTTTTCTGATTTTTCATCATCGTCGTCAGTATTGCTATATCGAGGAATATCTAATTTTATCTTTTTTGCTTCAGGAAATACCGGTGTACTGACAGCATAATAAAGCAATGTGTCTTTCCTGATTTTTGCTTCGCCGTAAATAAAAGGTTTTATCTCAAACGAGTTGAGAAAATTAGTCATCGCCGGTGTTTCCTGTTTACCATGTGCCACCAATGTATAATAATGCGACCCCTGAATAATGTAACGGGTAAGATAAAGAGAACCTTTCTTGTCTTTATACTTACAATCCATGGCCGGATAGCCTTTGTAAGTTATTTGCCGGCGCAGCAATTGGGTATCTATAAATTCAGAAGACGCAAAACTTTCCTCCATCAAACCAAGATCAAACGTATCTTCTTCTATAAAATGGTAATTGTGTATATCCGTTCTGATAATGCGGTAATTGATACCGGCAGTTTTATCAGCGGCATCATATATCCAGCTTCCGTCGTTGCCAACGTATGGCTCATGCGGCATATCAACGGCAAAACCACCATGAGACGGAGAATATTTTTTAATAACAATTGGTTCTGTTACATTCTTATATTCTTTTAGCTGTATGCTGCCAAAGAACTTGCCGGCTTCAACTCCATTCTTTACATAATCCCCGTTACCACTCATTTTAAAAAACACAACTTCAAACGGAGTGATAAAAATATTATACCGCTGCAGATCGCCACGGCGGGTTTTGTTGGTAATGTCAAAACCTTTGTAGCCATTTTTTATAATATTTGTTTTAGCAATTATTTTACCGGGAACGTTTTCGTATAATAAACTGTCGATTGTTTTTGATACTTCATCGCTGCTGTGATTCCACATCCAGGCGTTGGTCATTATCCGGGTCACCATATAATAACTACCATTCGACATATCTGCATACTGCTTTTGTTCCAGTGCAGCATCGTCGCCAAATTTGTAAAACTTTCCAGGAATATCTACTTTAATCATACCATCTTCAGAAGTCTCTGTTCGAAAAGTAACCGGCACTCTTATTTTATCCACCAGGTCTTTTTCTTTACTGGCTCGTTCACCCATTTTTACTGGTCGCAGTTTGTATCCTTGTTTACGAAGTATTTCAATAACACCTCTGTCGCCAGGTAAATGTGCAGCACCAACACCCACAAACAATGAAGAACCAGATTTTAAAATAGAGTCAATTGAAATAGCCTGTATTTCATTTCTGCGATACAGAAATTTTTCATCGAAAGCAGCCGATTCGCTATTGTATTTATTTATTGAATCCAGCAGATCAAGATCGCCGGTTCGGTAAGCTTCCTGTAGTTTACCTCCGGAATAGTCGCCATCTGCATCATTATAGCTCCTCTCTTTACGGGTTTTATCTTTAGCGGCATCTTTGTAGGCTTCTGCCATTAGTTTCATGCTCTGGCCATAATCTTCAACACCGGCTATTTTTTTACCCCACTTTTTCCCGCATTGAAAAATGTACATATCGAGATAAGTGTCTTCCTCAAAATCACTTGATTCATTACCATAACTACGATACAATAAATTATTGATGGTGGAAGGATTGCTGTAAAGAGAACGTTGAATTTTAGTATCGTATTTATAAAATTTTAAAGTTTTAATACTGAGAAAATCGTTGGGCACAGACAAATAGCTGGAGTAAGCAGAGCCGGCACCGGAATAATCTGTCTCACTTAAATCATATTTACTCATATCCTCCTGCCAGGTTTCGGGATTTGTTTCCAATGCCACCACCTGTGCATTTCTAACGGCTATGTAAAAAGAATCGGGCAGGTTAAAAGCCATCTTACTACTTACATGCATAGTACCAATCAAGTAAGAAGGTTTCTTCATCCCATTGCCAGTAATTTCCCACAAAAGGCTGGGGTATTTTTTAGTGATAATTTTTAATTGTGCTTGTGATAATAGAAAGCAACCGCAGAGGGTAAGTAATACAAGAATTTTCTTCATAAAGGATTGTCCCGATGGCCATCGGTAAGGTTTTGCCTGTAAACAAAAGTAATACCGATTGTGCATCCGTAATAGTCCAATTTTATTGGACTAAACGGCTGCTACATCGGCATTATCCCAGAAAAGTTAGTTATTAATTTATAATGTAATTGGTATAAGATGCCGAACGGCAATTAAAAGCATAAAAATATTTTGAAAGTCAGCGATTTAGTTGACAAAGTGGATGTTGACCAGCCTTCGCCCTATTATTCACCCAGTTTCAACATCAGGCGGAGCATCGGCTGGTAAAAAGAATCTGGTAAATTAAACGGGATTTTGCCCCTTAATAGTGTACTTTTGCCAACTTTAAATGCAGTCAATTTGACCAAACCCGGCGCCGTAAGGCCGGATTAGGAAAAAAACTCATCCAGGCGTCCTGCCCGGTTTGCGTCATGAGACTTATACCAAAGTGGAATTAAAATAATTCACTACGGTAATTTGACATAAACCCAGCACAACTCATGAAGCTATCACAATTCCGATTCGATCTTCCGCTCAACCTTATCGCCCAAACACCAACAAAACGCCGTGAAGATGCCCGTATGATGGTGGTGCATCGCCACACCGGCGAAATGGAGAATAAGTATTTCCGTGACATTCTGGATTACTTTGATGATAAGGATGCCTTTGTAGTTAATAACACCAAAGTTTTTCCTGCCCGTATGTATGGTCGCAAGGAAAAAACAGGTGCTAAAATTGAAGTGTTCCTCCTTCGTGAGTTGAACAAACCTAACCGCCTTTGGGATGTAATTGTTGATCCCGCAAGAAAGATTCGGGTAGGCAACAAGCTTTATTTTGGCGATCAGGAAGATCTGGTGGCAGAAGTAATTGACAACACTACAAGCCGAGGTCGTACCATTCGTTTTTTATGGGAAGGCAGTGAAGAAGATTTCAGAGCACAATTAGAAAAGCTGGGAGAAACCCCTTTGCCAAAATACATTAAACGTAAACCAGACGAAGAAGATAAAGAACGTTACCAGACAGTGTATGCCAAGCATGAAGGAGCGGTTGCTGCACCCACTGCCGGTTTGCATTTTAGCAAAGAGCTTATCAAACGTTTGGAAATAAAAGGTATCCGTTTTGCAGAAGTAACATTGCATACGGGGCTTGGTACTTTCCGACCTATAGAGGTGGAAGACCTGAGCAAACATAAAATGGATGCTGAATATTACAACATAGATGACACAGCTTGCAAGATTGTAAACCGTGCCAAAGAATATGGTCAC
>JANORJ010000301.1:0-1642 GCA_031415255.1 Chitinophagaceae bacterium
TTCCCTCCATTTTGCAATTGAATCCAGGGTTTATGTCGACGTTAGATGTTGGTGGCGGTGGTGAAGACTCTTATTCAGTAATTATTCCTTCCTTGTATAGCAACTATGTTTTTGAAAGTAATAAGATAGAAGCTGAAGTTGGCCTAAGAGTAGAGTATGTGGATTTACAATACAAGGTAAACCCCAACCATAATACGTACAAAAGTGATGGCTACGACTACACACAGCCTTTTCCTAATGTACGATTGGCGTATAAAATAAATGACCAGAATAAAATTTCCTTATTTTACAATAGAAGGGTTGACCGACCAAATGAAGTAGACATCCGCATTTTCCCAAAATACGATGACGCCGAAATTATTAAAGTAGGAAATCCCGGGCTACGGCCACAGTTCACCAATAGCTATGAACTGGGGTATAAAACCAATCTTTCAAAAGGATATTTTTATTCGGCTTTGTATCATCGCAGCACTAACGGCACCATTACAAGAATTGCAACACAAGTGCCGCCAGTCACTTTGATTTACACCGTATTTCAAAATGCCGGGCACAGTAGTAACACAGGAATTGAAATGGTATTACAGCAAGATTTTTCAAAAGCCTTTTCCTTTAATACCAATATCAACATTTATCAAAATATCATTGATGCCTTTACTGTAGAAAATAAATACCCGGTAGCCTCAACCTACACTGCGGGTAAAGAAAAACTTACTTCGGGCAATATAAAACTGAATGGAGTTTTTCATTTGTCAAAACAAACAGATATTCAGATTACCAGCATTTATTTAGCACCCGACATTATACCACAAGGGAAAATAGGAACGAGATTTTCAGTAGATGCTGGTTTAAAAAAGCAAATTCAAAAAGGTAAGGGAGAGCTATTTTTAAATGCCACAGACATATTCAACACACTTCGGATTAAGAAAGAAATAAGTGGTAATGGATTTAAGTTATCCGGTACAGATTATTATGAAACACAAGTTATTCGTCTGGGATACACTTATAAATTTTAAAAAGAACTCATCAAAACCACTTCCCTTTCTTCCTGTCCCAAGTAGTAATACCAACCTTAAACTGAACAGGATTACGAAATTGGTTAGCAGCAGAACCAACCACATACACACCGAGTTTAAATTTTCCTAACTGGTTAAAGGGATATTTAAAAACCCTTTCTACACCGGTAAATACTTCAGCATACTTCAAATTTCTTTCCTTCGCAATAAGAAAACCAGCACCGGCTATTTCTCGCAGCCCTATTTTTTTAAAGAAAGGAATTTTATACAACAAGGCTCCGTTGAACTCATGAATATAATGACCTTCATAAAAACGTTTGAACGTAGCAAAGGTGGAATCCAATGATTGAAAAGCTTCGTTAGGATTCATAAATAAGAAAGGATCGCCCCGCCGCTGGAATTTATAATCTACTAACCGCAAATCCTTTTGATTTAAGAACGAACCAGTTTTTACGGTGTAAGAAGAAGTTCCCATCACACCCAGCTTTACAGATTGCCGGACGCTGAATTCAAGGTAATCAAAATCAATTTTGCTATTCAACACACCGGGAATACCTTTTTTCAACAACACAGAAAAAGTAGGCCATGCCGAGCCGAGTATCACTTTTTCCTTTGGTTCTCTTATAAAC
>JANORJ010000302.1:0-5295 GCA_031415255.1 Chitinophagaceae bacterium
CTTCTAAACATGTGGTGCAGGTGCTGCGGATGAAAGTAGGGGAGATGCTTAATCTTACTGATGGGAGGGGGAGTTTGCTTACTTGTGAGATTACAGACAATAATAAAAAGCATTGTGCTGTAAGTGTAATTGACTCACACCTCACACCTCGCACCTCACAACGAGTAACAATCGCCATCTCTTTACTTAAAAACACCAACCGTTTCGAATGGTTTTTGGAGAAAGCTACGGAGATAGGTGTAAGCGAAATCATTCCACTGATTTGTGAAAGAACAGAGAAAGAAAAATTCCGGCAAGATAGATTGGAAGGAATTGTAATCAGTGCAATGCTGCAAAGCCAGCAAACATGGTTGCCTATTTTACATGAACCAACTTCGTTTGAAAAGATACAAGAGTGGAAAGCTAAAGGGGGGGCAAATTATATTGCTCATTGTATTGATGGAGGAAAGTCCGAATTAACTAATCAACTAATTAACCAATCAACTAACAGACTCATCTGCATCGGTCCCGAAGGTGATTTTACTTCAAAAGAAATTGACCTGGCTTTGCAATATCAGTTTACTCCAGTTTCATTGGGGGAAACAAGATTACGAACTGAAACTGCGGGAGTAGTAGCTGGTGCCTTACTTTGCCAGATCTGATTTATTTACCTTTCAGTGAAAGTTAATATTGTAGTAAGATAAGGCAATTAGTACTCGACTAAAACTTCTTTGTAAGAGAGGTTATACAAGCTTGTTCTCCCCGGCCACTTTCAGCAATTGCTGAACAGAATTTACATTTAACTTTTGCATCAGATTTTTACGATGCGTTTCCACCGTTAATGGGCTGAGAAATAATTTCTCTGCTATTTGCGGTCCGGTCATTCCTTCATAAAGCAGTTTCAGTATTTCTTTCTCCCGCCGGGTTAATACGGGTGTATTTTTCATAGCATCTTTCAAAGAATGGAACTGCTCCAGTATTTTTTGGTTGGCCGCTTTGCTCAGGAAGATTTTTCCATTGATCACTTCGTCAATGGCAGTAATCAGTTCTTCCCGTTCCATATTTTTCAAAAGATAGCCATTGCCGCCATTTGCCAGCAGCTGAGTAATGATACCTGCTTCGTTGGTAGAAGTAAGCCCGATGATCTTTGTTTTTTTATTATTCTTTCGGATGAGGGAACATAATTCGAGTCCGTCAATATCGGGGAGGCTAATATCCAGCAAAACAATATCTGGATTGTTATTTTCCAGAAAGGATACAGCATCCTTACCGGTTTTACAAATCGAAATGATCTGAAGGTATTCTATATCTTTTACCATTAATGTTATACCATCTCCCACCAAAGGATGATCGTCAATAACGAGGATGGATATCATACGCAGTAAAATGTATTATTAATTGAAAATACAAAAGCCAAAGGAAAATGTCATATTATTCATTAATTAAAAAATCCATCATAACAGTAGTTCCAACTTCTTTTTGTGATTCAATGGATAGTTTGCCATTTAGGTAGCTAACCCTGCTTTCTACAGAGCTTAGACCAGCATGCGTTTTTCCATCGGTCTCTGCCAGATTAAAGCCACGACCATTATCCTCTACCGTTACACTCAGGCGGTTGCCTTCCCGGTTAAACTGAATGATAGCTTCTGTTGCTTGTGAATGTTTGATGATATTATTGATCAACTCCTGCAAAATTCGGAATAGCATTACTTCGGTGGATGGATTCAGTCGTTTATCCATGCCGTAAGCCTGCATCGATACATTGAGCAGCTTTCCTGCGCTGATGCTGTTGCAGAGTTCCTCTGTGGCTTGCACCAGCCCGATTTTAATCAACACTTCCGGCATCATATTATGTGCAATGCGCCGTACTTCTTCAGATGCTGTATTGAGCATGTCATAACTTTTAGTGAAGAGGGGATCAGATTTCAGCTCTGCTTTCTCATGCTGCAGAGTGCTAAAGTGCATTTTGATGGTGGAGAATAAACCACCCAGTCCATCATGCAGGTCTTTGGCTATCCGGGTTCGTTCTGTTTCCTGTCCGTTCACCATAGATTGTAAGGAAACTACCTGTTGTTGTTTTTCAAGAAATTTAATTTGTTCCTGTTGGTAGCTGTTTTCTTTTTGTGCAATCAGGTTTTTTTGTTTACTGTTTCTATAGAACAATCCCAGCACCAGTAATAAGGAAACTGCTGTCAGTCCGCCTATCAGCATTAGCCGGTTTCTCTTTACCAGTGCCAATTCATTGGCTGTTTTTGTAAGAGTAAGGTCGGCAATTTCTTTTTCCTTTTTCTCCGTTTGGTATTTTGCTTCCAACTGGCGAACGTTTTCTTTACTGGTTGTATTGCTCAGGCTATCAGCATAGGCAAATTCTAATTGGGTAAAAGCAAGTGCCTGCTTATAATTTCCTTTATGTATTTCGACCAGCTTCAGATTACCATAAGCATAATTCAGATCTTCAAAGCTGTTTATTTCTTTTGCAAAACGAAGGGCTTCCACTGCAAATTTTTCAGCATCTGCCATTTGGTTTAACGAATTGCTTACACTGCTTAAATTGTTTAGAATGCGGGAGCGATAACTGTTGTTATTAATACTATCTGTAAGTTTTAAGCCAATAAGATAATATTCTTTTGCTTTTTGATATTCAGAACGTAGCTCGTATAACCGCCCAAAGTTTACATAAATAGCCTGCTTCAGCTCAAGATTATTTATTACGTTGTTTATCGCCATGGCACTATCCAATGCAACTTCTGCTTTATCTAACTTGTTTGTATTACTGTAAATATTAAAATATTTATTATAAATCTGAATGAGCTGTGTTTTGTTTTCGGCATATTCCTGCATCTTCATCGCTTTCTTAAGATATTCTTCTGCTTTACTGTATTCTTTTTCTTGCAAAAATGTTTGCCCGATGTTTCCGTATGCACCAAATAATTTATGTTTCAGATTTTTATTTTCGGGTTGTTCTAATATGTTTGCGGATTGTATAAACAACTGCAGGGCCTCATCTGTTCGTGACTGATCGAGATAAACTGATGCAAGAACATTATTATACATCAGCATGTTTGCTGTGTTTTCTTTTTCCAGAAACGGTTTTACTTCAGCTAATAGGAGCAAAGCAGAATCGTTGATGCTTTTCATGTAATAGCATCTTGCTGTACCAAGTAAAAGACGGGTTAACTGATAGTTCTTGTTTGCTTTGGATAACTTAATTCCCAGGCCACTGTAATAAATAGCAGAATCCTGCTGGCCTTTAAAATAGTACAGATTGCTGAGCCCAGCATAGGCCGATATAGCAGCTGTATCTTTCCCTGACTTAATAATATTGAACATACTATCAACTTCATTCGCTTTCGGCGGCTGTGATTGTCCAGAGTTAAGAAAAACAAACTGAAGAAAAAAAATAAATATACACTGTCTAAGTTTTGAAGGATAAAAGGTCATGAGCAGTTGGTTAATGATTGTTTCGTTCATTATTGTGTTGGTAAGATAGAAACTAAAATGATAAGTTATTTACCTCCATTCAGGTATTTTTCAGCGCTTAAAATTGATGAATTACTGATATTGACCAGCAGCGGTGTAAACCGGAGTTTTACGTAAAATATATTGCGATGAAAAAGTTTTGTTTACTGCTGCTTTTCTGTTTATTGCCTCAATTGGTTTTCCCCAATCGGTTAAATGGCTCAATCAGCCGGGTGTCTTACAAGGTAAGCACCCGGTTTTATTTTGCCATATCTGATTCATTCTTTATTTCTTCCTGTAGCACCGGCTCATTTAATTTCACTACATGTGCCCTTTTTCTTGCTGCACGGCTCATCATTGTCATGTTCAGCATTTCTACAATAAAAGAGAAAGCCATACCAAAGTAGATATAGTTTTTCAGCTTTAGCTGATGTGCAGCCTCAGCATCCCAACCTTCCATAATAAGGCTCAGGCCAATCATTACCAGAAAACTCAGCGCCAGCATTTTCAAAGTAGGATGCTTATGAATAAAACCGGAAATAGCAGGACTGAATAAAAACATTATCGTCATGGCAATTACTACAGCGGCAATCATAATTTCCACATGCTTGGCAGTGCCACCAGCGGTGATAATGCTATCGAAAGAAAAAACAGCATCAATTAAAATAATTTGACCTAAAGCATTGCCAAAGGAAAGAGGCTTCTGCTGCTTCATTGCTTCATTCGGATCTTCGCCTTCCAGTTTATGGTGTATCTCCATCACCGATTTATATATAAGAAACAGGCCGCCAGCCAGCATTACAATGCTGGCTAAATCAAAACCTTTACCTGCAATAGAAAATATTGCTTTGCCTTGTTGTGAAAGCAACCAGCCAAGCCCCATCAGTAATAAACTCCGCATTATAATTCCTGAAATCATCCAGAAGCGACGGGCTTTATTCTGGTCGCCTTTTCCTTTCAGCCTGTTCAGTATAATACTAACAAAAATTACATTATCAATTCCCAGTACCACTTCCAGCACAACAAGAATAAAAAAACTGATAATACTTTCTGAAGTTAATAAATGCTCCATGTAGTTATTACTTATAATGATTTACAAATTCGTTTTACAATTTTGGGCCCTTCATAAATAAAACCTGTCCACACCTGCACTAGCGATGCGCCAGCATCTATTTTTTCTTTGGCATCAGCAGCTGTAAAAATACCGCCACTGGCAATAACAGGAATTTTTCCTTTTGTCTGCTCACAAATATACTTTACTACTTCGGTGCTTCTTTGTTTAAGTGGTAAACCGCTCAAGCCGCCAGCTCCAATAGTTTGTAGTTTGTGGTTTGTAGTTTGTAGTTTTTCCCGGCTAATAGTGGTGTTTGTAGCCACAAGCCCGTCAAGATTTATTTCAAGAGCCAAATCAATCACATCATTAATCTGCTCCGTTGTAAGGTCGGGTGCAATTTTCAGCAGTATCGGTTTGGGATTGGTTTGTGTTGCATTAATGGTTTGCAAATGCGATAATATTTTGCGCAGCGATTCCTTTTCCTGCAATTCTCTCAGGCCGGGTGTATTGGGAGAACTTACATTCACAACAAAATAATCAACATAAGGATGCAGCGCTGTAAAACAAATTTCATAATCTTTCCAAGCATCTTCATTCGGTGTTACTTTGTTTTTACCAATATTGCCACCTATAATCAGTCTGTAGTCAGCAGCCTTCAGTCTGCCGGCCTCTGACTGCCGACTGCCGACTGCTAGTTGCCAACTGCGTAACCTCTCTGCCACTTCTTTCACCCCATCATTATTAAATCCCATCCGATTAATAAGGGCTTTGTCTTTTGGCAAACGAAATAATCTTGGTTTATC
>JANORJ010000303.1:0-5739 GCA_031415255.1 Chitinophagaceae bacterium
TCCATATACTTTCAGCATAGCACATTCAATAGCAAATTCTTCTGCACCACCCAACAATGCTTCGCTTTCAGGTTTACCAGCTTCGAGCAACTCATGCTCTTTATCATCCACCCACTTTGCAGTGCGATACAAAGATGACTCACCCACAAAAACCCGGATGGCCATTTCTGCCAGCTTATATTTTATAGCACCAAAGTTGGAAATAGGCTGTTTGAATTGTTCTCTTGTTCTTGCATATTCCACAGTTCCGCTCAAAGATTTTCTGGCACCACCAAGTGCTGCTGCGCATAATTTCAACCGGCCAATATTAAGAATGTTGAAAGCAATCTTATGTCCTTTACCAACTTCACCCAACAGGTTTTCTGCCGGCACTTTACAATCCTGAAAATATAACTGCACCGTGGAAGAACCCTTAATGCCCATCTTATGTTCTTCCGGACCTTGTGTAAATCCTTCTGTTCCTCTTTCTACAATAAAGGCCGTAAATTTATCTCCATCCACTTTTGCAAACACCGTATATACTTGTGCAAAGCCTCCATTGGTAATCCAGCATTTTTGTCCGTTCAATATATAATGCTTGCCATCATCGCTCAGCTTGGCAATTGATTTTGCACCTAGTGCATCGCTACCGCTGTTTGGTTCAGTTAATCCATAAGCACCTGCCCATTCGCCACTAATCAACTTTGGAATATATTTTTCTTTTTGCGCCGGAGTACCAAAATATAAAATGGGTAATGTACCAATGCCTGTGTGAGCTGCAATTGCCACCGAAAAAGAATGGCCTGCACCGAGGTATTCATTAATGATGGTAGAGGTAACAAAGTCCTTTCCTAATCCACCGTACTCTTCCGGAAAAGAAGTAGCCAGCAAACCTTGTTCACCTGCTTTTGTCAATAAGGATTTCATTAAGCCCGGCTCCAGGTCATCAATACGATCGAGGTTCGGATAAATTTCTGCTTCCAGAAACTGGTTGCACATATCCTTTATCATCAACTGTTCTTCACCAAACTCTTCCGGGATAAAAGTATCCACCGGTGATGATTCTTTAATCATCCATTCGCCGCCTTTCAACACTGTTTTTGTTGCTGTTGCAGTACTCATTGTATTACGGTTTTAAAAGTTTTTATGAATCCATTTTTGTAACGGGTTTCACCCGATGTTATTCAAATTGAACCCCTCCGGGGTAAGGAATTCATTATTTGTCTCTACTCAGAACAATACTAAATTTCTCTCTTTAAACGACCTTCTCCCGACTCATAACTCACAACTCCAAACTATTTTAGATTATCATACACCACTTGCAGCACTTCCTTACACACATCTATTCTATCGGATGGTACGCCAATCAGTGCTTCATTCAATGTTTCATCTGCCAAGGCCATTGTTTCTTCCTGCAATTTTTGCGCCTGCTTTGTCAGGTATATCATGTTAATTCGCCTGTCATTTTCTGAAGCTACCCGTTTTACAAGGTTTGCTTTTTCCAGGTTATCTACTAATCGGGTAATGCTTGGTTTGTCACGAAAAGTAGCGTTGCATAATTCCTGCTGACTAATGCCTTCCTGTTTCCATAAATGATATAACACACTCCACTGTTCAATGGTAATATTTAGCCCAGCTGTGTTGAATTTCTTTTGCAGCCGACGGGCAATGGCAGTAGATGCCTTTCCGGTGATAAAGCTGTAAAGTTCTCCCCTCTTAAATTGGTTGTTTGGCATATAGTTGTTTGTGCAACTATCCAAAATTAATAGTATTTTTGAAATGACCAAGTTATTTTTTTTAAAATATTTATTTACTCTTAATAAAATGGAACTTCATCAGCTTACTTATAGAAATTCTACTATCAGCTATTACCAGTTTGGTTCCGGGCCAAAGAATGTTGTTTGCTTTCATGGCTATGGAGAAGAAGCCGTCATCTTTGGTTTCATGTCTAAATATGCTGGCAATCAATATACTTTCTATTCAATAGACCTGCCTTTTCATGGCCAAACGAAGTGGAAGGACGGACTAACATTTACCGCAACAGACCTTAAACAAATCATTGAACAAATTATTGGTACCCTCCATCCGGAGCTCACTCTTATGGGTTTTAGTTTGGGTGGAAGAGTGGCTCTGAGCCTTTATCAAACAATGCCGGAAAAAATAGAAAAGATAATACTCCTTGCCCCGGACGGATTGAAAGTAAATAGCTGGTACTGGCTGGCCACACAAACATGGCTGGGCAATAAATTTTTTGCCCTTACAATGAAAAAGCCCGGTTGGTTTCTGGGCACTTTAAACCTGCTGAATAAATTAAAACTAATTAATGCCAGCATTTTCAAGTTCGTAAAATACTATATCGGCGACGCAGAAGTGCGACGACTACTTTATGCCCGATGGACTACACTTCGAAGAATAAAACCTGACTTACAAAAGATAAAAATTCTTATCGAAGAGAATAAAACACCCGTAAAATTAGTATATGGAAAGCATGACCGCATCATTCTTTCATCGGTAGGAGAAAAATTCAGGAAAGGAATTGAAGAACATTGTACAATGACGGTTATACACTCTGGCCACCAAGTGCTGCATGAAAAGCACATTGAAGAAATTCTACCGGCTTTGCTGCACTGATATTAGCTTTGTTCAATAACATGATACTACTCTATATCATCATATCATTATTTGTCCTGTACTGTCTTTTAATATTTTATTACTGGCTGGCCTGGAAATCAATTCCTGATTATGTTCCGTCCATCACTTCACCTTCAATAAAAATCAGTGTTATTATTCCTGCCAGAAATGAAGAAGAAAATATTGGACAATTGTTACTGGCTTTACAAGAACAAACTTATCCGGCAGATTTATTTGAGATAATTGTGGTAGACGACCACTCAACAGATGCAACAGCAAGTATTGTTCAGCAATATCCATCGGTTAAATTATTGCAACTAAAAGAGGACAACATCAATTCTTATAAAAAGAAAGCAATTGAAACGGGCATTGCTGCTGCCACTGGTGATTTGATTGTAACAACTGATGCTGACTGCTTGCCAACAAAGGACTGGCTAAAACTAATTGTCAGTTTTAAGGAAGAAAACCAATCCGTATTTATTGCTGCACCTGTGTTGATTAATTGTAATTCCTCTGTTGTGCAAATATTTCAGGCCATGGATTTCATGGTATTGCAAGGCATAACTGGTGCTGCTGTTTTTAAAAAGAACATGTCTATGTGCAATGGCGCCAACCTTGCTTATGAACGAAAAGCTTTTTATGATGTAAATGGTTTTTCCGGTGTTGACCATATTGCCTCCGGAGATGATATGCTGCTGATGCATAAAATATGGAAGCAATATCCAGATAAAGTGCATTACCTGAAATCAAAAAAAGCTATTGTTTCTACAGAGCCAATGAAAACATGGAAAGCTTTTTTTAACCAACGTATCCGATGGGCCAGCAAAGCGACTACTTATGATGACAAAAGAATTTTTGCCTTATTGCTCCTCGTTTATCTTTTCAATCTTTCCTTTTTGGTGTTAGCCGTAGCAGGTTTCTTCTGTCATCATTATTGGATGTATCTCGCTGGATTATGGGTTGCCAAAACAATTGTAGAGTTTCCCTTCTTTATTTCCTTGACAAAATTTTTCAATAAACAATGGGCTATTAAGTTGTTTTTCTTTTTTCAACCCCTTCATATTATATATATTATTTTATCCGGCCTGTTCGGGCAGTTTGGTAAGTATGAGTGGAAAGGGAGAAAGGTAAAATAAATCCCAACCCCTTCCTTCAATAAACTCTGAAGGGGCTTTAGATACTAAAATTGCAGATGCCGTTTACGAATTATTAAAATTGCTTCGCAATTGCGTCTTTTACATACAATGCATAATGCCCGGATAAGAATATATTTGTAACGATCATTTTACTAGTATTAATTATCAATGAATTCATCACAATCATTCCAAGCAGCAGCATGGCGGCGACTGAAAAAAAACAAAGGCGCCGTCTTTGGATTGATTGTAATTGCAATGGCTGTTTTGGTTGCCATTTTCGCTTACTTTATTGCACCCGACCCTTCCCCATTTGCCAATCGTATTATTTTAGAAATCGGTGGCGAAAAACCGGGCTTCAAACAAAGTTTTATTAAAGTAAGAAAGGATAAAGATGTATTGGCAAGCAGTTTTTTAAAACAATTAGTTTCTGGTAAAGAAGATGTTTACTACTATGTGCCGATTGTAAGTCATGAACAAAAAGGCGATAGCATTATTGTTCAAAAATATATAGATGAAGAAGTGTCAGAACGATTAGCCTACAGTAAAGACCTTTTACATAATAAACCAATTGACCAATTAACTTTCCGGTTGGGTACTGATAAATATGGCCGTGATATTTTAAGTCGCATTGTGGTTGGCACAAGAGTAAGTTTAAGTGTAGGATTAATTACTGTTATCATTTCTCTTAGTATTGGTTTAATACTTGGATCGTTAGCTGGTTATTTTCGTGGCCGTACAGATGATATTATTATGTGGTTCATTAATGTTATCTGGAGTATTCCAACCTTGCTACTTGTTTTTGCAATTACATTAGCATTGGGAAAAGGTTTCTGGCAGGTTTTTATTGCGGTAGGATTAACCATGTGGGTGAATGTAGCAAGATTAGTAAGAGGGCAAGTTCTCGGCGTTAGAGAATTAGAATATGTGGAAGCCACAAGAGCATTAGGCTTTTCCAATTTCAGAACGATAGTGCGGCATATCTGGCCAAACATTATGGGGCCGGTGATAGTGATTGCTGCCAGCAATTTTGCCTCTGCTATTGTTATTGAAGCAGGTTTAAGTTTTCTCGGTGTTGGTGTGCAGCCACCGCAGCCAAGTTGGGGGTTGATGATAAAAGAGAATTATAATTTTATCATTACACAAAACCCCATGCTGGCACTTGCTCCGGGTTTTGCTATTATGCTATTAGTTCTTGCATTTAACCTTCTTGGCAATGGGTTAAGAGATGCATTGAATGTGAGAGGCAAAATTTAATTTTTCTCTTTACATCACTTTCACATTCCGGCTAAAGCTTTCTTCCAGTGAAATAAAAGTCTCCGTTCGTTCAATACCTTTTATTTTTTGCAACTGGTCGTGCAGTACAAAGCGAAGCTGTGTAATGTCTTTACAAACAATTTCTGCAAACATGCTATAATTTCCGGTTGTATAATTAAGCCTGACAATTTCTGGGATTTTTTGCAGGTCTTTGGCTACCGAATCGTACAAGGAACTTTCCTTCAGGTAAATGCCGATAAAAGCGATAACATCATAGCCTAATTGTTTCAAGTCTGCCTTCAGCCTTGTACCTTTAACCACTCCTGCTTCTTGTAGCTTTTTGATCCGTACATGAATGGTGCCGCCAGAAACAAATAATTTTTTTCCCAACTCGGCATACGAGACTTCTGCATTCTCCATCATGTTATGAATGATATCCAGGTCTAGTTTATCGAGATTTAATTTTGCAGCCATTTTGATAATTTATTTTAGATAATATTTATAATTATTGACAAATATTTGAATAATTTCTATACTTTCAAAATATTTATTAGAAAATTTGGAATTAATCGGGCATTCGGCCTATATTTGTCCTATCAAGTTCTTAAAATAACAAGACACATACACTGTGGGGTGATGAAATTGCGAAAGCATGGCAGACATGCCCTCTTGTCTCGGGGGTGGGGATTACAGGATAAACGTAGCATAGAGCCGTTTCGGTAGCAATACTGGAACGACC
>JANORJ010000304.1:0-6954 GCA_031415255.1 Chitinophagaceae bacterium
AAGAGAAGTATTGCAATTAGCCAGAGGATTGAAACAGGTGGAAGCAGTAAAACAACTTTGCTTATCATCATCTAATGAATATTTAAAACGCCTTGGTGATGCACTGAACCCCTGCCCGTATATCGCTGATAAAATTTTCAAAGAAATTGTTGACAATCCGCCTGCATTAGCCGCCAAAGGTGGTATGATGAACAGTAATGTCAGCCCTTCGCTTGACGAACTGCGCAAAATATCACACAGTGGAAAAGAATATTTAGCACAGCTGCAACAAAAAGAAGCAGAACGTACCGGCATCGGTTCGTTGAAGATTGGTTTTAATAATGTGTTTGGCTATTTTTTAGAAGTAACTAATTCACAAAAAAATAAAGTACCACCAGAATGGATGCGGAAACAAACACTGGCTAATGCAGAACGATACATTACCCCTGAATTAAAAGAGTACGAAGAAAAAATAACCGGAGCCGAAGAAAAGATTTTAAAAATAGAATTAGAATTATTTGAAGCATTGTTGAATGAGTTGGGTGACTACTTAGCTCCTGTTCAAATCAACGGCA
The DNA here is from genome assembly GCA_031415255.1 of Chitinophagaceae bacterium. Lineage (GTDB taxonomy): Bacteria > Bacteroidota > Bacteroidia > Chitinophagales > Chitinophagaceae > JJ008. The sequence goes on from JANORJ010000304.1 coordinate 555, forward strand.
ATTTACTAGCCATACAAGATTGCCTTTGTTGCTATGCCAACAATGCTATTCAATATCAATACAAAAAACCACAACTGCACACCGGTGATGAACTTATTATAAAAGAAGGCCGCCACCCGGTTATAGAAAGAAACCTGCCGGTTGGGGAAAGTTATATCCACAACGATTTAGAATTAAATAAAACAGAGCAACAGTTAATTATTCTTACCGGACCTAACATGAGTGGTAAGTCTGCATTGCTGCGACAAACAGCTTTGATTACGTTAATGGCTCATACCGGAAGTTTTGTTCCAGCCACGGAAGCAAAAATTTCATTGACGGATAAAATATTTACTAGGGTTGGTGCCTCCGATAATTTATCCGGCGGCGAATCTACTTTTATGGTAGAGATGAATGAAACAGCTTCTATCATTAATAATATTACTGATAGAAGTTTAATACTGTTAGATGAAATAGGAAGAGGCACTTCTACTTACGATGGTATTTCTATTGCCTGGAGTATTGCGGAACATTTGCATAATTCGCCTCATCAACCAAAGACATTATTCGCCACTCACTATCATGAGTTGAATGAGCTGGAAGAAAAATTTCCACGGGCAAAGAATTTTCATGTCACTAATAAAGAAGTGGGCAATAAAATAATCTTCTTACGAAAGTTAGCAAGAGGTGGCAGCACTCACAGTTTTGGTATTCATGTGGCCAAAATGGCCGGCATGCCGCCATCCTTAATTGACCGGGCAAATGAAATATTGAAACAGTTAGAAGACAGAGGACAGAAAACGGAAGTTGGAGGTAGCTCCATAACCGAAACATTAAAAGCAGCCTCAGCCCCAAAAATGCAGCTTTCCATCTTTGATGCCCACACTGAAACCTTTGATGAAATAAGAAAACTGCTGGAAGGGGCCGATATTAACCGCCTTACCCCTGTAGAGGCATTGTTGAAACTACAGGAGATAAAAAACAAGCTTAAATAAACAGTTTACCCACAGTCTTTTGGCTATTTTTTGTCCTAAGAATTCCACAGGAGAAAAATATTGCCATTAAGAAAAACTTCTTATTTTTACTGCAAATACTGCAATCATGAAATTGATTAAACTAACTGCTTTATCATCACTGTTTTTTGCTTTCGTTTTTGGCATTACTTCCTGCGAGAAAGCTGCCGAAGAAAAAAAGACGACAGACTACGAGAAAAAAGGTATAGTAATGAGTGGTGCCCAGGAAACTCCAGCTGTTCCTTCTACTGCAATAGGTTCAATGGACGTTTTCTATACCAAAGAAACCCGCACACTTACATATACTGTAAACTGGTCTGGCCTTACTGACTCTGTGTCGCTCATGCATATTCATGGATTGGCACCAACAGGTTTTGCTGCCGGTGTGGTACAAAGTATTGTTGCTGCGTCTAATTCAATTTTCCCACAAAAAACTCTCGGCAAATTCACTTTCTTAAAATCTGGTAAATTATCAGGTACACTGTTGGCTGATGGTGTGTTAGTAAAGGAACAAGATTTGTTAAATGGTGTTTATTACATGAACATTCACACACCAGCTTACCCAGGTGGCGAGATCCGGGGTCAGATTCGTTTTCAATAAGCAAGCCCATTCTTTATTTTATACAAAGAACCGTTTCTCTCAAAAGAAACGGTTTTTTCTTTTCCCCAAGCCCAATGCAGTAATTATTTTACTTCAAACCATAGCGTTTTGCTATCATTCCAATCACCATTATAATTAATAAACAATTCTTCTCCGGCCTTTATATTGCTAACAGTTTTTATACTAATCTGCTGCTGTTCAAAATCCATTTCATACTCACAATTACTTTCATAAGAATGATTGTAAACGGGCACATACCCCAACGCCATGCAACACTGTTCCAATTTCTCACCCCATTCAAAAATATAATCATGAAGGATAGTTTTGTCGAGCAATAGCCGGTCCTCCCCTGACATCACAATTACAGGAGCTACTTCTACTACTGTACCGGCCTCTAAATCTTCTGATGTAAAAACACCACGACCCATTGAAGAAGTGGGGGCAATAAAAAGTATTGGTAAAATCATAATCCGATAATAACGAAAAAGTAATTGTTGTTGCGAAGTTCGCTTTCTGTAGCCTAATATCTGCCCTCTACTATCTAAAATCTATTCTCTACTTTTGGACTATGTCATTGCAACTTGAACAACACACTTTGCCCGAGCAGTTTGAAGCTGTCATCAAAACAAAAGATAAGCTGCTGATACGGGAATTTCTGGATGACCAGAACATTAGTGATGTGGCAGAACTGGTAGAGGATTTTCCTGACTATGAAAGCAACATCATCGCCAATATGTCGGTACACCGGGCAGCAAGTGTATTCAAAATATTGGACCTCTCCGTACAAAAAAGAATTATACAGGAGTTGCCGCCGAATACTACCGCTTCATTACTAAACGATTTGCCGGCGGATGATCGAACCGATTTTCTGGAAGAGTTACCCAGCAGTGTGGTGCGGGAATTAATAAAACTTCTTGACCCGGATGAAAGAAAAATAACCTTATCGTTATTAGGTTATCCCGAAAACAGTATTGGTCGTTTGATGACACCTGATTATGTGTATGTATATCCGTGGAATACAATTGACGAAGTGTTTGCCACCATCCGCAAATATGGCAAGGATAGTGAGACTATCAACGTTATTTATGTTATCAACGAAAAAGGCGAGCTGCTGGATGATATCCGCATCAGAGATTTTATTTTAAATCCGCCGGATAAAAAAGTATCTGATTTGATGGATGAACGTTTTGTCACCCTTCATGCAGAAGATGATCAGGAAACGGCAAGTGAAGTCTTTAAAATGAATAACAGGGTAGCTTTACCAGTTATTAGTAAAAGCAATAAGCTGCTCGGCATTGTAACCATTGATGATATACTGTGGGTAGCCAGCGAAGAATTTAGTGAGGATATGCAAAAAATGGGAGGAACTGCGGCATTGGATGAACCGTATTTAGATGTCCCCTTATTAAAACTGTACAAAAAAAGAATCATCTGGCTTATCATTCTTTTTATTGGCGAAACATTGACCATCGCCGCCATGTCGAGTTTTCAAAAAACATTGGAGCAGGTGCTGGTACTGTCCACTTTTATTCCATTAATTATTTCCAGCGGCGGCAACAGCGGTTCGCAGGCAGCCACCCTCATTATTCAGGCCATGGCATTGGGAGAAATAACGGTAAAAGATTGGTGGCGCATTGGCCGGCGGGAAATTATATCCGGCCTTTTAATGGGTGTAACGCTTGGCATTTTCGGATTTCTGATTGTTTATGGCGGTCACCAGTTTTTTGATTTATTTGGCGAACATTATATCCGCATCGGCTTTGCCATTGGCACAGCAGTTATTGGGGTGGTAATGTGGGGTACCATTATGGGTTCTATGCTTCCGCTGCTATTAAAGCGGTGTGGTGCCGATCCGGCCACTTCATCTACCCCGTTCATCGCCACATTGGTTGATGTAACAGGTTTATTAATTTACTTTGGCACGGCCTTTATGCTGTTAAAAGGAGTGCTGCTGTAAAAGATTAAACTAAGTGGGATTCCTTTGGGCAATGCCGATATTTTTTAGATTTTCACCCTGCAAGCAATCAAACGTTTGCATGTTTTGAAATCAATACCTTTGCCGCACCTTCGGCCATTTTGGCGAACGGCTAATTAAATTGTAAAAACCAATGTGTGGAATAGTTGGATACACCGGACCCAGGGAAGCTTATCCCATCATCATCAAAGGATTAAGAAGATTAGAATACCGTGGCTATGACAGTACCGGTGTTGCACTTCAAAACGGAAGTGGCCTAAAAGTTTATAAGAAAAAAGGGAAAGTAATTGAACTGGAAGATAGCATTATTGGCAAAGACCTTCATGCCCATACAGGCATCGGCCATACCCGCTGGGCCACTCATGGAGAACCGAGTGACCGTAATGCACATCCACATCAATCATCCAGCGGTAAACTGGCAATGATTCATAATGGCATTATCGAAAATTATTCGCAGCTAAAAAAAGAACTTACTAATAAAGGCTACACATTTACCAGCGATACTGATACGGAAGTGCTATTAAACTTTATTGAAGAAATTAAAAAAAATAATGAGTGTGGCCTGGAAGAAGCTGTAAGGATTGCGTTAAAAAGAGTTACCGGAGCCTACGTTATTTTATTATTGGATGAAGACAATCCTGATACAATCATAGCCGCAAGAAAAGGAAGCCCCTTGGTAATTGGTGTAGGAAAAGGAGAACACTTTCTCGGATCCGATGCCTCTCCCATGCTGGAATACACTAAAGAAGTAGTTTATGTAAATGACTATGAGTTGGCCATTGTAAAACCAGATGAGCTGATTTTAAAAAATTTGGGTAATGAAAAAATTACTCCGTATATCCAAAAGTTGGATATAGAACTCGCAGCCATTGAAAAAGGTGGCTACGAACATTTTATGCTGAAAGAAATTTTTGAACAGCCGCAAACTATTTATGATTGCCTGAGAGGAAGATTAGATGCAGCAGAAGGAACAATCACCATGAGCGGCATTCAGCAATATGCAGAGCAATTGGTAAATGCAAACAGAATAGTGATGGTGGCCTGTGGTACTAGCTGGCATGCAGGCTTAGTGGCAGAATATATATTTGAAGAACTTTGCCGGGTAAATGTGGAAGTAGAATATGCGTCGGAGTTTCGCTATAGAAATCCTGTCATTAACAAAGGTGATGTTATCATTGCCATTTCACAAAGTGGAGAAACCGCAGATACATTAGTAGCGATAGAAAATGCAAAAGAAAAGGGTGCAATTATATTAGGTGTTGTAAATGTTGTTGGCTCGTCGATTGCAAGAATGAGTCATGGTGGTGCCTACACCCATGCAGGCCCGGAAATTGGTGTTGCAAGTACCAAAGCATTTACTGCGCAACTTGCCGTACTTACTATGATGGCACTGAAAATTGGTTATATGAAAGGCACCATTTCAGAAGAACGGTATCGCAACCTTTTAAATGAACTACAGGAAATACCAGAAAAAGCAGCCTGGACATTAAAACATAGTGAGTCAATAAAAGCATTGGCCGAAAAATATAAAGATGCCAGGGATTTTCTTTATCTCGGTCGTGGCTACAACTTTCCGGTGGCATTAGAAGGGGCATTAAAATTGAAAGAAATTTCTTACATACATGCAGAAGGTTATCCTGCTGCCGAAATGAAGCATGGTCCCATTGCATTGGTAGATGAAAATTTGCCGGTGGTGTTTGTGGCTACCAAAGATGCATATCATGAAAAAGTGCTGAGCAATATGCAGGAAATAAAAGCACGGAAAGGAAAAGTAATTTCTGTAATAACTGAAGACGACGAAGTTTCTAAAGAACTTTCAGAAGCGGTAATGATAATTCCTGAAGCCGATGAAATACTGGCACCCATGCTGAGTGTGATTCCATTACAATTGCTAGCTTACTATATTGGTGTAGCTAACGGATGTGATGTGGACAAGCCGAGGAATTTGGCGAAATCCGTCACGGTAGAATAAACATCTATGAACAACATCATCAAAAAACCAATTGCTGCTTTAGGATATAATTTTATTCCAAAAGAATTTATTCCTAAAGGCAAGAACGAATACCATCTCCGCAATATTCAGAACCGCAGTGGAATCAGCTACAGAAAACTTACCGCATCTGAAATAAAAATATTGGAACGAAATGCCAATAGCTCTGACGACTGGACTAAAATATTAGTAGCAGATGCATTTAACCCCACACTAGTAAAAAACTGTACCTTTTATGGATTAGTCCGCATCGGCAAATTGGAGTCTTATTTCGTAGAGTTTAATAATCTGCGGATGCCGGTTGGCTTATATAACAGTACCATACTTAGTTGTGATATTGGTGACAATGTGGTAATTGATAATGTAAATTTTATGAGTCATTACATTACTGGCAACGAAGTAATGCTGGTAAATATTAATGAATTGACCACCACCGACCATTCCAAGTTTGGTAATGGTGTATTAAAAAAAGGCGAAAAAGAAGATGTACGTATATGGATGGAAATATGCAATGAAAATGGAGGCCGTAGCATACTTCCATTTAATGGTATGCTAGGTGGTGATGCATGGCTCTGGTCCAAATTCCGGGATGATGAAAAGTTGCTGCAAAAATTTAAAGAGTTTACGGATAAAAAATTTGACACACAAAGAGGGTACTACGGAAAAATTGGTGATAGAACGGTGATAAAAAATTGTGGCATCATTAAAGATGTATGGATTGGAAGTGATGCTTATATAAAAGGGGCAAATAAATTGAAGAACTTGACCATTAATTCAGAGCCTGGCCAAAAATCTCAGATTGGTGAAGGTTGTGAATTAGTAAATGGTATTATTGGTTTTGG
>JANORJ010000305.1:0-7436 GCA_031415255.1 Chitinophagaceae bacterium
CTAATGCGGGACAATCGTATGTCAGTAGTAAAGCCTTTCACCAAACCGGTGCCAGCTTTTATTGTATTCTTCCATGTGTTGAAGGAGCCATAGCTATTATTTAATTCTACATAAGCATCCTTGTTCACTTCGTTGGTACTAAAATTAATACTGCCTCCAAATGCCCCTGCTCCGTTGGAGGAAGTGCCAACGCCACGTTGTATCTGTATGCTTCCGGTTGAGGAACTAAAATCGGGCAAGTCAACAAAAAATGTTCCCTGGCTTTCAGCATCATTATAAGGAATGCCATTCAGCGTAACATTAATTCTTGTGGCATCTGTACCACGAATGCGGATACCTGTGTAGCCAATACCATTACCTGCGTCAGAATTAATTACTACCGATGGTGTTTGATTCAGCAGGAATGGAATGTCCTGCCCAAGATTTGTTTTAGCAATTTCTTTTTTAGAAATGTTAGTTTTGGTAAACGGCGAATTTTCACCAGCCCTTACGGCTCTTACTTCCACCGGCGACAATGTATAAAAACTATCTTTCGTTTCTTGTTTTTCTTGCGAAAAAGCTGCAATAGTTGTTACATAAAAACAACCAAGCATAATAATCCTCTTCATTTTTTAAGTTTTAAGCTGTTAAAAAATAAGAGGGAAATGCTGATGAGAAAGGTCAAACTATGAGCCATTGAAAACGGCTCACCTCCCTACGCAGGCATTACCCTGACCAGGTTTACGGGTCTAATCTCAGATTAACACTGAACTTGTCGAAGTGTCCTTCGTCAGGCTCAGGGTCAAACACCCCGGAACACTGTAAACTAAAGCCTTTTAAATCAAAGGCTAAGAACTGCTACAAAAATAAGGTATAAAATTTATACAAGGGGTTGTAACTTTTCAACGCCATTGTTCGTACTACTTATAAACCAACATTTATGCAGAAATTATTATTGTCTTTTTTACTTGTAGCTCTTACCGGCACCACACTTTTTGCCCAAACAATTATAAATGACCTAAATGCAGAAAAAAGAACTGCTACCGGGTATCATGGTATTGAAGTGGCAACGGGTATTGAGCTTATCTTGACAGAAGGAACTACTGAAGATGTGGCCGTAAGTGCTGCAACAACTGAATTCCGGGATAAAATTATTACCAAAGTAGAGAATGGAATTCTTAAAATTTACTATGAGAATAAAATGGGTGCTGTTAACAAGACAAAAGAAAACAAAGGCCTGAAAGCTTATGTATCTTATAAAGCACTTGACTTGCTGCAGGTAACTACTGGTGCTAAAGTGAAAATTAATGGGGTGTTGAAATCTGCATCACTTAAAATGGAAGTTAATACTGGTGCATTGGTAGATGGTGAAGTTGATATTACATCATTAAAAATAAATCAGAATACCGGCTCAAAAGTTACTCTTTCAGGTAAAGCTGGTAAATTAGATATTGATGGTGACACAGGTAGCAAGTTTAAAGGTGATGATATGGCTACTTCAAATTGCAATGTGAAGGTAAGTACCGGAGCTATTGTTTCTGTAAATGCAGAAAAGGAATTGCAGGCGAAAGCAAGTACCGGTGGAAGTGTAAAATATAAAGGAAGTCCTGCGGTAAAGGAAATTAAAAGAAGTACCGGCGGTTCAGTAAATAAAATCTAATAAGTCAAATAAACAAAATGAAAAAGTTATCAGTTTTATTAATCGGATTACTAATTGGTGCAGGTTTGTATGCCCAACAGGTAAATGACCCGAATGCTGAAATAAGACAAGCCAAAGATTATCACGGCATCAGCATATCAAGTTCTTTTGATGTGTACATCACTCAGAGTAATGAAGAAGCTGTTGCAGTTAGTGCTGCTGAAATAAAACAAAGAGATAGAATAAAAGTGCAAGTGAAGGCAGGTATTCTTTATATTGGCTATGATAGTGATGTAAAATCATGGAGCAGTGGCTATAAAAAATTGAAAGCATATATTTCTTTTAAACAAATTGATTTATTAAAAGTGAGCGGCGCCTGTGATGTATTTATTTCGGGTACCCTTAAAGCAGAGAATCTTTCTATCCATCAATCCGGTGCCAGCGATTTAAAAGGAAAGCTTGATGTAGAAAAATTAACTGTTGACCTTAGCGGTGCATCAGATATTACAGTTACCGGAAAGGCTTCCCAGGTTTCAATAGAAGCCAGCGGTGCCAGTGATTTTAAAGGCTTTGATTTGGTAACTGATATTTGCAATGCACAAGCCAGTGGTGCCAGCGATATAAAAATAACTGTCAATAGAGAATTATCTGCCCAGGCGAGTGGTGCCAGTGATGTAAGATATAAAGGTAATGGTGAGATAAAAGTTATTAAAAGCAGCGGTTCCAGCAGCGTTTCTAAAGGATAGTAAAAAACATTTTACAGGATAGCCATCAACTACGAAGGCCGGAACATTGTTCCGGTTTTTTTCGTTGAAAAATGACTTGTCTTCAACTATGAGTATTGTTTGGAAAATAACCTTCATACGGCTACCTTTGCACCGCGAAGTAGAGCAGCGGTAGCTCGTTGGGCTCATAACCCAAAGGTCGGGAGTTCGATCCTCCCCTTCGCAACAAACGAAAGAGTCATCCGCTGCGGTGGAGGGCTCTTTCAATTTTCCGAAACAGTTGCACATTCAACTGGCAAGGACTGACTACCTCCTCTCTTCTTGCTTGCCGAAGTGTGCATCTTCAGGTTTATAACTACATCAATGAAATCAGGTTTTGTAAACATATTTGGCAGGCCCAATGCAGGTAAAAGCACCTTATTAAATGCGTTAATGGGAGAGAAGCTGGCTATTGTTTCACCAAAGGTGCAAACAACCCGCCATCGCATTAAAGGAATAATAACGGAAAAGGAATACCAGGTAGTTTTTTCTGATACACCCGGCATCATAGAACCAAAATACAAACTGCATGAAAAAATGATGCAGGCAGTAAAAGGTGCATTAGAGGATGCAGATGTGGCAATGCTGTTGGTAGATGTAAAAGAAAAATGGGACGAATGCGATACCATCTTTACAGCATTGCGTTTAAAAGTGCCTGCTGTTGTAGTGTTGAATAAAATTGATTTGGTAAGTGAAGCTACAATCAAAGAAGCAATTGATTTCTTTTCAGCAAAACCGTATTGCAAAAAAGTAATTACCATTTCAGCTTTATCAGGAATTAATAAAAAGAAGTTAGTAAATGCTTTCCTTGAATTTTTACCGGAAGGCGAGCCATTTTATGAAGGCGACGATATTTCTGATTTGAATACAAAGTTTTTCGTAAGTGAATTGATCCGGGAAAAAATTTATGAACTGGCACAGGACGAAATTCCTTATCACACTGCAGTATTGGTAAGAGAGTATAAAGAAAAAACAACCTTAGTAAAAATCGTGGCCGACATCATCGTTCACCGGGAAACACAAAAAGCCATCCTGATAGGCGATAAAGGCTCGATGATAAAACGCATAGGCTCAGAAGCAAGAAAAGATATAGAAGCATTTATACAACAGAAAATATTTTTAGAATTATTTGTAAAAGTGAAGCCGAAGTGGAGAGAGAATGAGATGCAGTTGAAGGAGTATGGTTATTGAAAAGCCTGTCCCTAAAGGAAACTTAGATTTATAGTTTCCTCAGGTAGCAGGAAGTAAAAACGTAGAATAGTATTTAGTAATCCATTCCGGATTTGAAGAATCGAAAAACAATAATGTGATTCAAATTTACGGAGTATAAAGCCCCTTTAGGGGTTGGGGTATATTATGTCATTTACAGTAGCAATAGTAGGAAGACCGAATGTTGGAAAGAGTACACTCTTTAACCGTTTGCTCGAACAGCGTAAAGCTATCGTTGACGATATGAGTGGCGTTACCCGTGACCGTCAATACGGGGTTACGGATTGGAATGGTAAAACCTATAACGTAATTGATACAGGTGGTTTTGTTTCAGGTAGTCAGGATGTATTTGAAAAAGAAATTGCCAAGCAGGTATTAATTGCATTAGAAGAAGCGAATGCTATCATCTTTATGGTGGATGCTACTACCGGTATGACTAATCTTGATGATTCCATGGCTTCTTTATTGCGCCGGAGTAGCAAGCCGGTTTTTTTAACAGTCAACAAAGTTGATAGCAATGACCGATTGATGGAAGCCTCTGAGTTTTACAGCCTCGGCTTCGAACATATTTTCTTTATTGCCGCAGCAAGCGGAAGTGGCACCGGAGAGTTGTTAGATGCAGTAGCAGAGTTGATAACTGAAGATGCATCTGAAGAAACAAAAGAGATAGATGCGCTACCCAAGTTTGCTATTATCGGACAACCAAACACAGGTAAATCTTCTTTGTTGAATGCATTGATTGGACAGGAAAGAACAATTGTAAGTGACATTGCCGGTACAACAAGAGATTCGATACACACTCATTACAATCTTTTTCAAAAAGAATTTGTTTTAATTGATACAGCCGGTATCCGTCGTAAGGCTAAAGTGCATGAAGACCTGGAATTTTATTCCGTTATCCGTGCCATTAAAGCTGTGGACGAAGCAGATGTTTGTTTATTGATGCTGGATGCAGAAAAAGGAATTGTGGCACAGGATATTAATATTTTTAGCCTGGCAGTTAAAAAAGGGAAAGGCATAATTGTATTGGTGAACAAATGGGATTTGATTGGTAAGGAAACGAATACTGCCAAAGAGTATGAAGCGGAGTTGAAGAAAAAATTAGCCCCGTTTAACGATGTGCCCATCTTATTTGTGTCGGCTAAAGAAAAAACCAGAATATTTAAGGCAATAGAAATAGCATTGGAAGTATATGAGAACAGGCAGCAAAAAATACCAACATCACAGTTGAACGACATTATGCTGAAAGCAATTCAGTCGTACAACCCACCTGTAGTAAGAGGCAATTCGATAAAGATTAAATTTATTACACAGCTACCTACTGCTGTACCATCTTTTGCATTCTTTTGTAATTTTCCCGACGATATTAAAACTCCTTATAAAAATTATCTGGAAAATCAACTTCGCCAAAATTTTAATCTTACCGGTGTGCCAATTAGAATTTTCTTTAGAAAAAAATAAGTAAGATTTTTTATAATCGTATAACTACGTTACAGACAATATTTGTCAGAAAATGCTTGCATTATCAGATTCTGGTAATTAATTTGGCATTATTATCTTTTAAAGGGTTTATCCGTACCTGAAATCTATCCTTCCCGAAAGCCCTTTATCTTACAATATCATTTTTGAAAGACTAATTTCCTGATTACTTATCAGTGAATAAATCCGTCCAAATCATCCTTTTGAGCAGCCGTTAATAATTTGTAACCACCAATCTGCTCAATATGAAATGTCTCATCATTCCTGTATTACTTTTTAGCTTTACGTCTTTTGGGCAAATAAGCAATATTGACCTTACCCGGGAAGTGACAGCTAATAAAAATAGTATTCAAACTCAACCACCTTTCGAAGCTACTTCTGTTCGTCAGGATATAAAAATTGATAAGTCAAAACGTTGGCGGCTTGATGGCAATAAAATTTTAACTGGTGGACTGCTTGTTATTTCAGGTGCAGCTAAAGGGTTTAATGAAGGATTGCAGTTTAACTGGGATGGATTCAATTCAATTTTCCCAAAGGCAAATCCACAATGGTTTTGGCCTGCCTATAGTTTCAAGAATAAATATAAAGATGGTGATCCGGCAAAAGGTGCAAAATTTCCTTTGTCAACTTCTGTGCTGGTAATGTTTACGGATCAGTATCACCTTAATAATTTTATTCAGCGGGCCTCCATGACAGGTGCATTGGTTATTAAAATAGGTGAAGGGAAGAAACCATTCAGGCATTATCTTTTTGATGCATTATATTATACCATTTGCTACCAGGCAGGTTTTCATGCCATATATTATCCTATTGCAAGACGGAATTAAATTTCAACTACTGCCAGATTGATTATAGCAGATTCATTCTTTAATACCTTCAATTTCAGTGCGGCAAGGTTAGCTTATTTTCTGAATAATAGTTGCCACTTGTTTTCCAAACGCAATGGCTTCTTCCTGTTGCTGTAAAATAAAACTATTGTCTTTCAGTTTGCCGATTACTTTTTCCATTTCTTTTTCAGTTTCATATACCATTTTACGAAAAGGACTTTGATAATCTTTGGCTCTTGATTCATAAATTCCTTTCGTCATCCATTCTTTTGTAACAACAGCTTGCTGCAAGAGGCTGATGAAAGTCTTTTTGGTAAATCTTGTAGTTGAAAGTTTTAATACTTCAAGCAAGGCGGCAAATGCATGTTGAAATTTTTCAGTCGGGTATGCATTACTTCTTTTGCTGTAAAAATTATGCATTTCATCCCAGCTATTAATCTTACCGGATCGGATACTACGAATCAGCGTATTGACGGCTGTCTCAGGCATTAACTGTCCGCCAATATTTTTCCATTTATTGCGAACCGGTGCAGCCGGCAAAGAGTGCTTCAATTTTTGCCAGGTGGAAATATTTCGTTGTTCCAAAAAATGAATAAGTTGAACGGTACCATAGTAAATCACCATTTCTTTAAAAAGATGGTAAGCCTCCGTTACTTTTATTAACTGAACTTTGCGTTTACTATTCTCAAAACCATCTGCCAGAATTTCTAAGTGGGCTACTTCCTCAGATTTACTCTCCAGCAAAGCTTCACCTTTTTTTACCAAGTCTTTATCTGCAATTATTGTTTTATTCTTTTTTGCCCAAGCTATTGCAGTAAGTTTTTTAAACAATTCCAGCGACTTAATAATTTCGTTTATACTATCCGGTGCCAGAAAGTCGTACTCTATTACCTGTGATTTATCTGCCCGGTTATCACGGCTAACATATTTTGCGGCATTACGGGCCAGTGCATACATATTGTACATAAACCAATAACCCGGCATTACTACCAACTTATCACTGCTCACTTCATTGCTGATTAGAGAGAAAGGAACAGATATATTAAGCTCGGCAGGAAAATCACCTTTTGCAATTAAAGTGTAAGATGCAAATTTTGAATTATGCTTCAGACTTACGCACAAGCCCGGCCAAAAACCACGACCTGCAATAAGTTCGCCATCTGCCCCTCTTGAATTATGATTAGAACCAATGGTGGCACCTGCAGCCATATTGCTTTGGCCTAATATAGTGGCGGCGCATAAAAAAGAATTATTATGATGCTGCTCATGTGCGGGGAAGATAAGTGAATTCAATACTTCGCAACAGGAGATGGTGGAATTGTCGCCGAGGTAGGAGTTAATCAATCTTGCTCCGTATTTCAATTGCGAATTAGAACCCATCATAAAACGAACTGCCTTTACTCCATAAAAAAGGCGGCACCCAAAACCAATAATACCATTTACTAATTCACAACCTTCACCAATCTGAGATTTTTGGCCAGGCTCTGAATTAATGGTCAAGTTCTTCAATTTATTTGCCCCTTTTATATAAGCATCACT
>JANORJ010000306.1:0-10493 GCA_031415255.1 Chitinophagaceae bacterium
GCAATCGGCGCATCTATATTCAGAAATTTATGTTTCAGGCTTTTCCACGATGAAGTATAAAACGGGAGAGCAGAGTATAATAAAACCGGGATAGCCAGGCCGAAATTTATCCAGCGAAAAATACTTCGTAAGCCAGTTTCGCTGGCATCAATGCCGAGGTATTCCGGGAAACTCATCAGCATGATATTGCCAAAACAAAAACCAGCAATGCCCAACTGATAAACCATGCTTTTGTTGATAGCAGGTCTTTTCTCTTTTAAATCGTTCAGACTTATGTAAGGCTCATACCCAATGCTGGTCAGTGTTTCGGCGACTTTACGCAGGTTTGTTTTGTCAGTTAATAAAACTATATCAACTTCTTTCCGGGTAAAATTTACTTTGCTTGATATGACTCCGGTGTTGAGCCGATAAAGATTTTCTAATAAATAAAGACAAGAACTGCAGTGCATCTGCGGCAGGTAAAAAGTTACATGCACTTGTTTGTCATCTTGGAAACTGATAAGTTGTAACTGTATTTTTTCATCCTCCAAAAAGGCAAACTTGTCTTGTCGAACTTTAATCCGCTGGCTGATACCGGGATTTTCATTCAGGTTGTAATAATCACACAGGTCGCTTTGATTTAATATCTGGAAAACCATTTTGCAACCTTCACAACAAAAATTCTTTTCCTGCATATGGATTTTCTCGTTGGGGCACACCTCACCGCAGTGGTAGCATTGTGTTTTTTTACTGGTCAGGTTAGATGAAGGCATAGTTTGTTTCAGACAGGCGGCTAAATTAACTTCAGCCAAAAGAAAGAGGTATGATAAATATCATACCTTATGCTGATTTATACTTTTGCTATACCAGTTACAAATCTTTTTTCCTGAAATTTCTTACAGCTAACCAAAGCGGAGTAATAATCCAGAGCAGCATGATGCCGGTTGTAAACATAATACCCGTACCACTTCCAAAAAAATCTTTATACAATGCACCAGTGTATCCCATCAATGCACTCACATCCATTTTCAACATAATGAAAATGCGGCCAAGGTCAATGGGGTTGAGGGCAGAAAGTAAAAGGGTGAGTTTTTCCAACGGATAATCACTGAAAGAAAATAATATCAGCAGTACCAATCCGTCATAAATCAATGCAAAATAAAACCAGAGCAGTAAAGCATAGCCAATGACTCTTGCTTTATCCCTTGCCAGCACCGAAGCAAAAAAGGCGATTGAAGTAAACACCAGTGTTAAACAGGCACCAGTAAACAGCAAAGCAAAACCTGTTTCATCAGCGGCAAACAATAAAATGGGAACACCGACGCCGAAAAAAAAAGAACCGAGCAGGGAGATGCTTACCCCTGCATATTCACTTAATAAAATTCTGGTCCGGCTCATCGGCTGGGATGACATCAGTTCAATAAATTCATAAGAGTTGTAATAATGGATGGTGGTGAATACAAGACTCACTAATGGAAGAACAATCAGTACAATATTTAACAAGCTCAGCATGGCTTTGCTGCTGTTTTCTTCCATCTGAAACATGCTAATGGAAACAATGAAGAGGAATAATGTGTATGCCAGTATGATTTTACTTCTCAGAATATCATACAAAACATACCGTGACAATTTTAACATAGCTTCTATCTTTTGCAGTTATTAAATTCTCTCATCTTTTTTTATTTCAAGCATTTTATCAATCCATTCATTGTTGAACTGTTCGCCTTTCATAATTCTTGCAATGGCTTTGCCCAGCCGCAGCTCTCCTGTCTCTTCCTGTAATGTTTCTATGTCTTTAAAGAACTGCATTTTCCCATCTTGCATGTACATGATGTGGGTGGTAATTTCGTCCAGGTCGCTGAGAATATGGGATGTGATAAGAATGAGTTTATTCTTTTTCTTTTCCATCAGAATTTTTTCTTTCAGTATTTCAGAAGCCAGTGGGTCAAGACCAGCTGTTGGTTCATCCAAAATAAGAATAGGCGGGTTGAATAGGAAGGCTACGGCAGCACTCACTTTTTGCCGTGTGCCACCGCTTAGTGTCCTCATTGGTTTTTCGAATATTTTTTCCAATTCAAATTTATTTATCAGTTCTTCGTCAGTTTTGATATCACCTGTTTTACGGATATGTTTCAACATGCTGAAAAGCTGACCTACTTTCATGTTATCGGGATAGCGGCCAATCTGTGGCATGTATCCGATTTTACTGCGATAAGAGGGGTCGTCATTTATCAGTTGTTCATCTACAAAAATTTTCCCTTTATCAGGTCTTACCATGCCCAGTATAGATTTTATCAAAGTGGTTTTTCCGGAACCGTTTGGCCCGATAAGAGAAACAACCTGCCCCTTTTCAAATGTTGCTGAAATATTATCCAGCACCTGCAGTTTGCGGAACCGCTTAAATATGTTTTCTATCCGAATCATAATTTTAGTGATTTCATAAGGGGTTTATCATCCAATAAATTTTCAGGAGTCAGGCTGGGAATGGCCCTTTCTGCTTTATCTAATAGCTGCACGGTAAAACTTCTGAACAACATCAATGCATGAGGATTCTGCTCCACTATCATGGAGTACATGCTTACCGGGTGATATGCTACATCACCTATGCCATCTTTATTAATGTCATAGCCTTCATATTTATCCCAATAGTTGTTGTAAAATTTATTCAGGGAAATAGAACCATTAGTGCCTACATCAAAACTATTTCCGGTGAAATTATTATGGTGAAAATTATTTTTTTCACAGCTGGCTTGCACCTTTAGTGCCCAGCCATTTTCTTTAAATGTATTTTTCTCAATATCTATCCGGCTGGTTCCTTCCAGGTGAATTGCCACTGTATTTTTCAAAAATGTATTACGCAGAATGTAGCTGTCGGAAATATCTTTTAATAAAATTCCATAAGCAGAAGGCCCCCAGTTCTGTTCGAAATGGTTGTTTTCCATTTTTACTTTTTTGGAATACATCACCGCTACTCCTGCACCATTATTCCTGAATGTATTATTGAAGTAAATATCATCATTGGAATACATAAAGTGTAATCCATAGCGGATATTTTTTTCACTCAGGTTGTTACGAATGTTTGATGAAGTAACAAACTCAAAATAGATGCCATCCCGGTGGCCCTGCACATGATTGTTTTCAATCAAGGCATTATTTGATTTCCAGAGGTGAATAGCATTTCCGGTCAGTTGCTCTGAAAGTGGGTTGCCGGTTATTTTATTATTCCTGACAGTTGCAAAAGTTGTATTGGAAATATGAATGGCAAAATAGGAGCCGGTAATTGTATTGTTCTCTAATGTAATTTTTGAGCAGTCCACTAATTTAATAGCCGCATAATCATTCATAGCAGAATAGCCTGCATTGCGGAAGGTTATACCTCTGATAGTAATATTTTTTCCACTGATGAGCAATATCTCATATTTATTTTCTCCATCCAGCACCGGATTGTTCTGGCCAATAATGGTTAGGGATTTAGTGAGTGTAATAGCAGCTTCTTTATACGTTCCTGCCTGTAGCAAAATCGTATCAGTATCTTTTGCCAGTTCAATGGCTTTTTTCAGGGACTTAGTAGGTTGATTACTTCCGACAATTATTGTCCTTGCTGTTGAAGCAGTTGAAATAAACAAAATGAATATGAAAAGCAAACACCTCATTTAATTTTTTTGTATAGTTCATCCCAGCTCATTATTAGCCCTTCCTTTCCTGCTTTTGCTTTTTCGGCAGCCTGTTGAGTTGCAAAAGCGGCTGCATTACTGCCCATAGGGCTTCTTAATTCGGGGCTGGCCCAAAAAATCGCTTTTTCTACCTCAAGAAAATCATTCTTTTTTTCGAAATTTATAATTACTTTTTTTGCAATTTCATCTTCTTTTATTGTTCCAGATTGTAAAAAGCGTACCATGCAAACCAGGTCATCAAATTTGTACACCTTGCTTTTCTTCGTCACTACTTCGCCACCATACTTGGCATCCACAATTCCCATTTTACAGAAATGGCAATTGTCTTTTCCATAATTGAAAGGTTCTGTTTTGGCAGCACAGGAAGATATTAATATTGAAAAAGCAATCATAGGAATAGCTAATGCCGGGGTTTTCATTTTTACTTTCTTTTCTGCTTTATGATGGCGATACCATTCCACAAACCAAACACCAAATGCAAGCATGGCAGCGCCTATTACAACCCATCCACCTACATCAGGAAAAGAATAGGCATCAAAATTCAATAATCGTTTGTGTCCGATTAATGGTGGCTGATAGGATAAACCTGCAACTTGTATAGGAGCAGTTGGGTCAAGGTTGTGACCATAATCATATCCCCATTTATAAAAATCATACATGGCTAATGCACCACCGATGACGGTTAATCCAAGATAAGCTAGTAACAATTTTCTGCTTCCTGTTATGGCTACCGCCATTCCAAACAACAAAAAAAAGCCAACGACAAACGGAAGAAATTTAAATTCTGGAAACATATCAACGGTAATATGTTTCATGCCAATGTAATGATTCAGGCCGTTAATAATATCTACATCGCCTGTCAAACCATTAATCCAGATATTCATTGTTAAACCTTCAGGATATTGCGGAGCAAACAAATCTATACGCCATGCCGGCAAAAAGAAAACAGCTATTAATGCACCGGAGGCAAAGGCCACCAATATTCTTGATGTCACACTAAGTTTACTGGTCATGTTTCAATTTGTTTAAAAAACTTCCGGGGTAACACGACCCCGGAAGCAGTGTTCAATGAAAAAATCCTCTACTACAAAAACTATTGTTTAGCCGGAGGAAGTAATACGGCATCTATTATGTGTATAATTCCGTTAGAAGCAGGAACGGATGCAACAACAGTTGCAGTGCCATTCACCATCACTTTCCCATCTTTTACACTTAATGTAATGTTATCTCCATTGGCCATACCTATCACCTGGCCATCCTGCATATTTTCAGTTTTGTAACCAGCAACAGCTACATGATATTGTAAGATGTTTTGCAGGTCTGCTTTTTTATCGTCTTTCATTAAACCATCCACAGTGCCAGCGGGCAGTTTATCAAAGGCTGCATTGGTGGGTGCAAAAACAGTGAATGGCCCTGCATTCGATAATGAAGTGACCAACTCTGCTTGTTTTAATGCGGCTACCAATGTGGTATGGTCTTTAGAACCAACAGCCACTTTTACTACATCCTTTGCTGATTCATCATCTTTTACTGCTTCCTGTCCACCACTTGGGGTGATAGCATCAGTGGTTGTTGATTCGCCGGTAGTTTTTTTATCGTTATTGCAGCCGGCAATAATTAATATCACTGCCAGGAAGGAGATGTTGAATATTTTTTTCATAAACAGTATTTTTAGTTTGAAGGTTACTTATTTTTTATAGTATCTTTTTTCTCGGTGGAAGCAGGTGCCGGGTTTCCTGTACTGAATGTTAAAGGCACATTTGCTCCTGCAGGACTTACTCTGATATATCCTTGCATTTCCTGGTGTAGCGCAGAGCAGAAGTCGGTACAATACATCGGGAACACACCTACTTTTTCAGGCACCCATTTTAATGTTTGTGTTTCACCCGGCATAATTAATAGCTCGGCATTATTAGCTCCCTTTACAGCAAAGCCATGCGGCACATCCCAATCCTGCTCCAGGTTGGTAACATGGAAGTAAACTGTTTCACCCAGTTTCACTCCTTCTATATTATCAGGTGTAAAATGTGAACGGATAGAAGTCATATAGACATGTATTTCATTCCCTTTGCGTTCTACTCTTGCATATTTATCGCCTAATGCAGCGTATGGATTTTTATTTTCTTCAATCTTATAAATTTTTTGACTGTTCTTCATTATCAGAGAAGCAGGAATAGCTTCTGCATAGTGCGGTTCGCCAATAGTGGGGAAGTCGAGCAGCAGTTTCATTTTTTCTCCACTGATATCGTAGAGTTGTGCACTTTGAGCCAGTTCAGGTCCGGTAGGTAAGTAACGGTCTTTGGTAATTTTATTATAAGCAATCATATACTTACCATGGGGTTTCTTTGTAGGGCCGCCGGGTACACTCAGGTGACCAACTGAATAATAAGTAGGTACTCTGTCAATTACTTTTAGTGATTGCACATTCCATTTCACCACTTCGCTTGAAACAAAGAAAGAAGTGTAGGCATTTCCTTTATCATCAAACTCCGTATGCAATGGGCCAAGGCCAGGCTTTTGTACTTCACCGTGTAATACAGATGCATATTTTAAAACAGGGATACCATCGAAGCTGCCATCATAATCTTTAGCAGCAATAGCCGCCTGAATTTTTGTAAAAGAGAATACCGGAATAGTCGCCGCTAATTTACCACTGCCAACAATAAATTCACCGCTTGGGTCGGTATCGCAACCGTGTGGTGATTTAGGACAAGGCATAAAGTAAATCATGTCTGGACAGTCTTTCGGGTCCAGCACCAACACTTCATTCATCATTGTAGAAGTTGCACTATGTGTTTTGTCATCATACGTATTATGAGCATACTTCACCGCTTTTTTTACACCTTTACCAGCTTTTGCATATTCTTCCGCCTTTTTCCAGTTCACACACATGATAAAGTCTTTATCTTTTTGCGAAGCATTTACTTCCAGCAATGTGTTTGCTTTTTCAGAATTATAGCAACTGAAGAAAAACCAACCGGCAGACTTTCCTTTGCCTGCACGGGCAAGGTCAAAGTTGATACCCGGTGTAAGAATTTGAAAAGCAATATTCATTTTACCCGATGTTTTATCTACACCGATAAAACTTACCGTGCCTTTAAAATTTTCTTTGTACGTATTGATAGGCACATCTTGCTTATCACCAATTGGCACACTAAACCTTGTTCCAGCCACAACGTATTCAGAATTTTCTGTAATAAAAGGAGAGGAGTGATTACCGGCACTGTTAGGTATTTCAATTATTTCTGCTGTGCGGAAAGTTTTCAAATCAATTCTAGCAATACGGGGTGTATTGTTACCATTGCCAAAAACCCAACGGCCATCATGTTCACTGTTGGTAACAGATAGGGCAATGTGGTGGAGATCATCCCAGGGTACAAAACCATTGGATGTATTCAGCATCGGTTTGCTTTCTTCGCTGTAGCCATAGCCTTTTTCAGGGTCAACAGAAAAAACAGGAATAACACGGAGCAGGCGACCAGATGGTATTCCATAGACAGACATCTGTCCGCTGAATCCACCCGAAACGAAATTGTAGAACTCATCATATTTACCAGGGGCAACATAAACTTTTGAAGCAGCATCACCACTTACGGCTGATTGTGCACCCTTTGGTTTACATCCCTGCATCAGCAAAAAACCAAAGGCTGCGAGCAAAATGGGGAAC
Organism: Chitinophagaceae bacterium; assembly: GCA_031415255.1. GTDB lineage: Bacteria > Bacteroidota > Bacteroidia > Chitinophagales > Chitinophagaceae > JJ008. The sequence goes on from JANORJ010000306.1 coordinate 7,321, forward strand.
AGTTGTTTGGTGGTTGAAAGTTTCATAATTTATTATTTACAGTTAGGAATAATTATTTTTTACTTGTACTTATTGGCTTTTGATGCTTGCTATTTTACCCCGTCATTGCTGCGCATAAACTCCAGCAGTTTTCTTGCATCTTCTGTTGTAATATTCTGGTTAGGCATTCTTACCATACACAGTTCTAATAGCTTTTGTGCTTCCGCATCAGTTTCCAGCATCATATCCACATTGGTAATCATATTCATAATCCAGAGGGGTTGTCTTCTTGTGGTAACATCTTTCCAGCCCGGGCCCACTACTTTTTCTTCAGTTAATTTGTGGCAGGACTGGCATTTTAATTCATAAGTGGCTTTGCCGGCAGTAACCATCGCCTGGTCCAGTGGGCTACTTAGTTTGATGTCGCTTTCCTTCAATTCAGTTCCGTGGTCTTCAGGTTTGTCTTTAACCAGCTCAGTAACATCAACTGGGGGAGGGTCTTTTTTTGAGCCTTCATTGCAAGAGATGGTAAAGAAGCTGCTGCTGATAAGCAGGGCAGTAAGTAGTTGAGAGATTTTCATGTTGATTTTTTTTAGATTTAGAAAAGACAGTATTGTCGTGAAAGGAGTTTATTATATTTTTTAAGTTCCAATCAAAAGACATACTTGTCTTTTAATGGTCAAAAGTATTCCCGTAGTTATAAGTGACAGATGATGAACGTCAAAAATTGATATGATTTTTATCAGCCGGGTATCTGGAGGATAAAAGCAATTTTGGCGTTATGATATTCTCCAAATCCTTTGGTTATGCATTGCGAAGTGTGTTATACGTTGCTTTAGTAAGAGATGAAAAGGAGAAAATACAACTGGATGAGATGATAAATGCATTAAATGTGCCGGAATGTTTTTTGGGAAAACTGACTAGTGACCTGTTAAAAGAGAGCATTCATTCATCATTTAAACCGACATAATAGAGGATTTGCATCAACGATACCACACTTGGGGCATCATTGAGGACAATTATGGACGTAATGGGGATACTAAGCAATTTGATTCCTGCAATTTTCGACAGCATAATTCCAGTGCAGATAATCCATGCCCTTTACATTGGCGGGCAGAAGCAAAAAAGAGAATTGGCAGTTGTCACTCTCTACCACTCCTATATTGGATTTGCTTAAAAAAGACCGGGCTGAGTTTATCCGGAGCATTGCAGTGTGTAATTATAAATAATAAAACTGACTAAAATCATCCTTTTTGTTCTTCCGTCTGGCTTAATTTGTTCATCAGAATAAAAATTATGTTTTTACAACCGTTTGAAATAAACCGTAAATCGTTAGTGGCAGAAATAGTAGCACAGGATTATCGTACTGCCGAAGTTTTTCGCAGGCATGGTATCGGATATTGCTGTGGGGGTAAATGGCCGATGGATATGGCCTGCGAAATGCGGGGTATTGATGCGGAAAAAATACAAGCCGAACTGGAAGCAGCTACCCGTACCATTCATATATCCAACTTACTTGACTTTGCCAACTGGGATATTGACTTCCTGATTGATTATATTATTAATGTACATCATCGGTATTTAAAAAAATCGTTGCCGGAAACACAATTGTTATTAAGGGAATTTGCAAAAGAGCATATCAAAAAATATCCTTACCTGGCAGAGCTGGAAAAACAATTTGATTTACTGATACAACAACTGTTGCCTTCCATACAAAGAGAAGACGAAGTAATTTTTCCCTATATCCGCCAGATAGCTCATGCCCATCAGCATAAAGAGCCGTATGCTGCATTGTTCGTTCGTACCATGCGTAAGCCGGTGGAGGAAACGATGTTCAAAGGCCATGAAACAGTTAGTGAAATTATTTTATCTATCCGAACCATAACTAATAAATACACTACACCTGAAAATGTATGTATCAGTCACAAAGTAGTAATCGCTAAATTAAAAGAATTAGATAATGATTTGATGCAACACTTGTATCTGGAGCAGTCCGTTCTTTTTCCCAGAGCTATGGCAATTGAAAAGGAAGTATTAAGTGTATAGAACAGAATAAGCAAACACTATAACAACTCAAAGATTCACTTCTTTTTATTCATGCACACACATAACCGGAATATGTGACTGGAAAATTAATTGCCGGGTGCTGCTGGGTTTAAAAATCCCTTCCAGCAGTTTATGTTTTTTGGGTATCGCAATTACCAGATCCAGGTTATTGGTTTCTGCAAATTCATTAATGCCGTCTTCAATATCTGCATTATTGATAAAGTGATACTGAGGTTTTAGCTCCTCCAGTAAGTTGTGAAGTGTAAAAGATTGCTCCGGGGTTTCAGGACGGAAATGTTTTTCCTTATAGTCAACATTTAATATGTGCAATTCAGCATCAAACTCTTTCACCATTTGTTTGACGAAATGAACAGGAGTTGATTCCGCTACTTGCCTGAAATCACAAGCAAAGCCAATTTTTTTAATGCCCTGTCCATATTCTTTACCCGCAGGCACACAAACTACCGGCCAGCTAAGATGACGAATAGCAGTCAGCGTAGTACTACCAAAAACTATTTTTTCTACAGCATTTGTGCCTTTTGCTCCCATCACAACTGCAAAAGGCTGAATGGTTTTGCATAATTCCTCCAGTTCATCTACTATATTCCCCATTCTGGCTTCTGTGGTCACTTTTATTTTGCGGGATGTGATATGGTCAATCTTTGACTTTAAATCCTCCAATTGTGTTGCGCTGCCCTTTTTCAATTCATCTACAGATAGCAACATCACAGGAGCATCACCGGAATAGGCAACCGGAATATTGTAAACATTAACTAATTGAATATTGGCATTAATGGCTAGTGCCATATCAACCGCAAAATTTGTAGCGTTATTTGATACTGGCGAAAAATCGGTTGGAACAATGATTGTTTTCATGATGTTTAGTTTCAGATATGAAGATAAATGGTGGAGAATAGGAATTGCCTGACTATGGTCAGTATTGCTGCTGATTATGGTATATTCAAAAAGAGTGCCGGGAGCATGTTTCTAAATCATAACCTCTTGTGACTTATATCACCCTGCTTTGATTGGCCTTCAAATAGATTTGGAGTACTAAACAATCAATTTATGAAACACAACATGGGAAATATTGACCGCATCGTTCGGGTATTGATAGCTGTATTAATAGCTGTTCTTTTTTTTACTAA
>JANORJ010000307.1:0-4027 GCA_031415255.1 Chitinophagaceae bacterium
TACCGTTAAAACATATCCACAGGTCAAAATAAAAAACTGTGGCACTGCGTTTGAACGATTGGACAGTTATTGATTTAGCCATACCATTACCTTGAAGAAAATTATTGTGCAGGAAGGTTACAAGTGGCGGTTTTGAAAACACAATTACCAAATGAAAAGTTTCGTTATTCTTACCTCGGTTTTTTTAGGAAGCAGCTTGCTGGCTTCTGATGTTGCTGTTTCGGAAAGAACCAAAGTAAATAAACGATTTAGCTGGAATGCCAGTGGACCCATAGGTAAAATATCTATTACCATTGACAAGTCGGATTATGAACTTAGTGTATATGATGATAAAGGATGGTACGCCACCTACCCGGTAGTGTTTGGCAACAATAGCCTATCTGATAAAAAATACGAAGGAGATAAAAATACACCGGAAGGCACTTTTCGCATTATCGCCAAAAGGGTGCATGACAAATGGTGCCGCTTTCTATCCATTGATTATCCTACCGCAGATGACCGGGAAAAATTTAACAAACGAAAAGAAAAAGGCGAAATACCAGCTAATGCCAGCATTGGTGGCGGCATTGGCATACACGGCGTTTGGCCACATGAAGATTTTGTGATTGACCGCTACAAGAACTGGACACTTGGGTGCATCGCTATGAAAAATGAAGATGTAAAAGAAGTTTATGCATTTACAGATGCAGGAACAAAAGTGACTATTAAAAAGTAAATTATTTTAGCCACAGATTTTCATAAATTAACACAGATGAATACAAGGCTGTCATAATAGTAAGCCTTGCCTGTGTCAATAACTTATGTGAACCCATCCAATTTGTGGCGTTCTGCTTATTTAGTATTCTCCATTAAAAATCTTTCTATTTCAATTCTCCATTTTACCGGATCATGTTGGGCTAACGATTCATGACCGGCTCTGTCATATACTACTAATTTTTTATTAGCAGATGCTATAGCATTATACACTTTGTCTGTTTCATTTTTTACTACATAACTATCCAATGCACCGTATTGCATTAGTACAGGGCAATGCATTTTCTTTACATAGGAAGTAGTTTTGTGCTTAAAGCCATTAAAGCCTCTTTCCATTCCCATCCACCAAGTAACAAAAAAACCAAATGGCTTTTCCGGAAAACCCTGGAAACCATTTGCCCTTGCCCTTGCCTGCAAATGTGTTTGCAAAGAAGCAAAAGGCATTTCTAATATTACACCGGATGGTTTTAAATCATAATCAGCCACTGCTTTGGCCACTATTACTGCGCCCATAGAAAGACCCCACAGGAAAATAGTTGTCTGCCCTTTTCCGGCTATATAATCAAAAGCCAATTTCACTTCTTCGGCTTCTCTGATGCCGATAGAAGTTGTTCGACCTTCACTGTTACCGTGTGCCCGAAAATCAACCAGCATTACATTATATCCCTGGTAGCGAAATTCATACGCTTCATCCAGCAGCATTCCTTTATTAGCAGTAATGCCATGAAAAAGAATAACCGTTCCCTTTGCTGTTGAATCAGTTTTACTATACCATGCATCAATAAGAATTCCGTTTGCGGTTTTCAGCTTTATGGTATCAAAAGGAAAAGTGGGAGTTTCAGATAAAATTGATTTTGGCTGACGGGGGCCGCTAAACAGCCTCCATGTTTTTACAAAAATATTCTTTGCCGGTTTAGCATTTCGCAGTGAAGGGTTATCATACACATGGGTAAACTTGTAGGCATACAAGGCAGCACTTATATTGATAAGTAAAAACTGCACCAGCAGCACCCACCCTATCCAGCGAATGTAAGAAGGTATTTTAAGTCTGAATTTTCGTTTCTCCATGAAAAACTACCTGGTCTTTTAATAGGTTAGCTGCCAAAAGTAATTTTTAGAAGGCATAACAACTACTAAATGTGTGAAAATTTTAAAGCGATCGAGTAGCTCTATTTGCACTACTTTATTTTTTCTTGCAAGCCAATAGCTTTTGCACAAACTTATATACCCAGCTTTTTCCGGATGGCGGTAGGTATTGCCCTTTTATTAACGATGATGGCTAAAGTTCTGATTTTAAAATAATCTTCCTGCATAAAGAGGAAGCCGCCCAGCGGATTAGTATTATTTCCCCAGGAGTTTTTTATATAATACCATTTTTTTCCAAGCTTGTCTTTGGTTGAACCCACAATGTGCATCATATGGTCAAGCTCAGTGGTTTTATTTTCAAACGACAGTTGCCGGTAGGTTTGATAATCTGTAATAGTCTCTGGTAAATAAGCCAATCCTTCATTGAAATCAAAATTATTATCCTGCGCATCGCCATCCCAGCTAATGGTGTAGCCATTGGCAAGTGCATTATCGGTAATACTTGAAAAATCTGCCATTGTTACGTTATAGTACTCATCACTAGTCCAGTTGTATTTATCCTCGAGTACAAATTCTGTATAAAAAGGATGGTGTGTGTAAGAAGTGATTTCTACATAATCATCAGGGTTCATGCCCAGATATTGTTGCAAATATGTTTTGGGAGTGTATGTTTTGCCTTTGTAAAAAAAGTTGACAGGTAGTTTACCATAATAATAATCTAGTGTGCTGTCAACAAATTTTCTTTGCAGGGGATTAAGTTCATCAATACCATTAGCGATGCAATATTTTACTACCTGACTCAAAGCAGTATCCATTTCAGCATGATTATGCTGCTGCTCGCCTCTGCCCTTGCCATTGTATGCTTCTTCCGGAACGGCTCCAAAATTTTTAATCACCCACACCACATCATGAAACTGCCCACCGGGTGTAAAAAAATTTTCTCCTTTCAATTTCAGGTGGCGTTCAATCTTTCGCACCATAGAATGGCGGGCAATAAACATTTCGCTCAAATCAACTTTTCCTTTACCCATTTTCATCAACTCACTTTCCAATAGTGAAGTGCTGGAAAAACTCCAGCAGGTGGAAGACATATACTGGTCTTTGACGTGGGTGCAATTAGAAATTTTTGGGGCAACAAGACCCAGCTCAAATCTGTTTAACTTTTGTGCTTCGCAAAAGCTAAAGAAAAATAATAAAAGGAAAACCAGGAAGCGGTGCATGAAATAAATTTATTCAAAATACTTAAGAAACTGGAAGATTGATATACCCCACTCAGGGTATATTAAAAATGGATAAAGAACTACAACTTCCCGTTCTTTATCTCCTCCACCACACCCGGATCAAGCAAGGTAGAAATATCACCCAAGTTTTCTGTTTCGCCTTCGGCAATTTTTCTTAATATACGGCGCATTATTTTTCCGCTTCTTGTTTTTGGCAGACCGATTACAAATTGTATTTTATCCGGCTTGGCAATGGCACCTATAATTCTTGTTACGGTTTGCAGAATATCTTTTCTTGTCATCTCATCATCCACATGACGGCCATTGTAAATAACATAAGCATAAATACCCTGCCCTTTTATATCATGCGGATAGCCTACCACCGCACTTTCCACCACACCGGCATGCATGTTTATCGCATTCTCTACTTCAGCCGTTCCAATTCTATGACCGCTTACATTTAATACATCATCCACCCGTCCCGTAATTCTATAGTTGCCATTTTCATCTTTCAATGCACCATCACCAGTGAAATATAGATTTGGATATGTAGCAAAATAATTGGTGCGGCAACGTTCATGATCGCCGTAAGTAGTTCTTAATATTCCCGGCCACGGTGCTTTTATGCAAAGGTTTCCTTTCAGTAAACCATGTTCATCTTTCTCAATTACTTCTTTTCCATTCTCATCCACCAATAATGGCTGCACACCCGGCATTGGCAAGGTGGCCCAACTTGGCTTCGAAGGTGTAATACCAGCGAGGTTAGAAATTAATGTGCCGCCTGTTTCTGTTTGCCACCAGGTATCTACTATCGGGCAATGTTTTTTTCCAACATATTTATCGTACCAATGCCAGGCTTCTTCATTAATAGGTTCGCCAACGGTACCTAATATTTTTAAAGAAGAAAGTGCTTTACCTGTAAGTGGCTCCAGACCAAAGCCCATCAAACTACGGATGGCTGTTGGTGC
>JANORJ010000308.1:0-2589 GCA_031415255.1 Chitinophagaceae bacterium
CATCGCCAGAATTTAAAAACAGGTATTGGCAGGTAAATTTGATTTATATGTTTAATAAAAAATAAAGTTCTCACCTATTTTTTAAATGAAAAGGCCGGAATTGTCCGGCTTTTTTATTTTCCGATATATTTGTATTCAAAACCACTTTTTTGAAAACAATATTAACAGAGTCGCAATTATTTGAAGCAACCAAATCATTGGCTCAAATACTTAAGGATGCACACCCGATTTTAACGGATGTAGTATTTGTCGGCATTCAGCAAGGTGGTGTGGTTGTGGGCAATCATATTGTGGCTGCCATTGAGCAACTTAGTCCATCTCAAAAAGTTCAGTACGGCCAATTAGATATTACTTTTTACAGAGATGATATCCGTAAGGAAATCCTTACTCCGGATACGATGAACATTCCTTTTGCTATAGAAAATAAAACTGTAGTGCTGATAGACGATGTACTCTTTACCGGCCGCACCATCAAAGCGGCTTTGGATGTATTACTGGATTATGGCCGCCCTGCCAAAGTGGAACTTTGTGTGCTGGTGGATAGGAAAGAACACCGCCAGTTTCCCATACAGGCTGATTATGTGGGAGTAACGGTGGAAACAAATAAAGCAGATAAGGTAAAGCTTGTTAACAAAGAAGTAGTATTGATCACTGTGTAATCAGTTGGTTTTGTATTAATCTGTGTAAATCTGTGTAATCTGTGGCCAAAACCTTTAACTTCGATCTTTAATGCAACTATCCACTCGACATCTGCTGGGCATTAAGAATCTTACCAAAGAAGATATTTCATTAATTCTTTCCACGGCAGAGCAATTCAAAGAAGTTTTACAACGACCGGTTAAGAAAGTCCCCTCCTTACGAGATGTAACCATCGTTAATCTTTTTTACGAAAACTCCACTCGTACCAGGTTTTCTTTTGAGCTGGCGGAAAAAAGACTTAGTGCCGACACTATCAACTTTGCAGCGTCTTCCTCCTCCGCAGCAAAAGGTGAGACACTGCTCGACACGGTCAATAATATTTTATCCATGAAAGTGGATATGGTAGTAATGCGGCATAGTGCCAGTGGTGCGCCGCATTTTTTGGCGGAGCATATTCCTGCTGCTATCATTAATGCTGGAGATGGAATTAACGAACATCCTACACAAGGTTTGCTAGATGCTTTTTCCATTAAAGAAAAAACGGGAACACTGGAAGGAAGAAAAGTGGCTATCATCGGCGACATCATGCACAGCCGGGTGGCGCAGAGCAATATTTATTTGCTAAAAAAAATGGGAGCCGAAGTAACTGTCTGCGGCCCGCCCACTTTAATTCCTAAGTACATCAGTGAAGCATTAGGCGTACAAGTGAATTACAATCTGAAAGAGACATTGGAATGGTGTGATGTGGCCAATGTGTTGCGCATTCAATTAGAAAGACAGAACCAGGTGTTGTTTTCTTCGCTGAGAGAATACAGCATTGCGTATGGAATCAACAGAAATTTATTGGACAGCCTGCATAAAGAAATCGTCATCATGCACCCCGGCCCCATCAACAGGGGAGTGGAGATAGACAGTGATGTGGCGGACTCTAAACAATCAATTATATTGCAGCAGGTGGAGAATGGCGTGGCAGTAAGGATGGCGGTACTTTATTTATTATCTGGAAGAAATTAATTTAATAAGTACGAACATAGTAATACGAAGTACGTTGCGTACTTTCAAAGCCCTATCGTACTTCTAACATCTAACTTGCTTTTGATTATGGCTCGTATCTGTCTCTTTCCCGGAACTTTCGACCCCGTTACACTTGGTCATGTGGACATTATTAACCGTGCTATTCCACTTTTTGATAAGATAATTGTAGGCATAGGTTTAAACACTGCAAAATCTCCAATGTTTTCTGCTGACCAGCGTTTGGAATGGATCAGAGAAATTTATAAAGACGAAGAAAGGGTAGAAGGCGCAGCGTATGAAGGGTTGACGATAAATTATTGCAGGGAAATTGGCGCACATTTTATTTTGCGGGGAATTCGCTATGTCAGCGACTTTGAATACGAGAAAACAATTGCAGATGCCAACCGCACATTAGACAGAAGTATTGAAACTGTTTTTCTTACTGGTGAACCGAAATATACATCCGTAGCATCTACCATTGTTAGAGATATTATCAGGAACGGCGGCGATTCCAGTCACTTTCTACCTGAAGTTGTTTTTAATTCACTCCCTAAATAATTTATTATGAGCATTTGGTTTAATAAAGAATTGTCTATCGGTCATTTTAATCAATCTAGTGATGGGGCTATGAGTGAATATCTCGGTATAGAATGGACAGAATTGGGCGAAAATTTTCTGAAAGCAAAAATGCCGGTTGACCATCGCACCAAACAACCTTATGGTTTATTGCATGGTGGTGCATCTTGTGTGCTGGCAGAAACAATTGGAAGTGTAGCATCAGCTATGGTGGTGGACCCGGCCCGGTTTCAATGTGTGGGGTTGGAAATAAATGCGAATCATGTGCATAGTGCTACAAACGGTCATGTAACGGGGGTTGCCACACCGCTGCATCTTGGTAAGTCCACCCATGTGTGGGATATCAGAATATATAATGAT
>JANORJ010000309.1:0-2330 GCA_031415255.1 Chitinophagaceae bacterium
TTTGGTAAAATATTTTTCAGAAGGCTGCCGCAAGACCTGGATGGGCAAAAAAGCAGAAGATTCAGAAGTGATGCAATTAAAAAATGCTTTTGACGAAAAAGAAAGAGAGTGGATAATTGGCGACTTGGGATTAAATAAAGAAGACGTTTCATCGGCAGATAAATATTTCAAAATAGTAATTACAAAAGTTGGCTTGCTGGAAAAAAGAGAGATGAACGAAGAATTTTTCAATCAGCTTTATCCAAATCTGGAAGTAAAAACAGAAGCTGATTTTCGGAACAAGATAAAAGAACAAATACAAAATCACTGGAACGGACAAGCTACAAATCAAATCCACGATCAGGTGTTTCACCAATTGGTTGATAATACTGAAATAAATTTTCCGGAAGGATTTTTAAAGAAGTGGATAAAGACACAGAATGAAACTGACAAAGATGCGGCTCCTAAAACAGATGAAGAAGTAGAAAAAGAATTTCCCACATTTATCAGTCAGTTAAAATGGACATTAATTTCTGACAAAATAGTTCAGGACAGTGCGATAGTAGTAAACCCAGATGAAATAAGGACTTTTGCCAAACAGCAACTCTTTAGCTATATGGGCGGCGCCAATCTCAGTGATGACCAGCCATGGGTAACTGATTATGTAGAAAAAATGATGAAGGACAGAAAATATGTGGAAGATTCTTACAATCGTATTCAGACACAAAAGATATTTGAGTGGGCGGCCACACAGGTAAAGCCTGCGGATAAAGATATTAGTGCGGAAGAATTTACCAAAATGGTAGAGGCGCATCAGCATTCGCATCATTAACCGCCTGTCTCCCTATCCTGCGATAATCTCAGGAGGAACTTAGGTACATGAGTCACCAACTATTTTAAACCTCGCTTATGCGGGGTTTTTCTTTGCCTTGTGCCAAATAGTCAATTCTAATAAGTATTACTGTCAGCAATTTTGTGGTTTTATCATTTGGACGGATATTTGATGCACTGAACCTGTTCAGCACTAAATAATTATCTATGACGTTTAACTCCGAGTTCGAAAAATATGCGGTGAAACACCGTGGTCTTTCCAGTAATACCCTGCACAGCTATGCTTCTCACATGGTAACCGCCATGACGCCTAACATTATTGAGGAACGTTCCCTGAATGTAGCCGTAATGGATGTGTATAGCCGGTTGATGATGGATCGCATCATCTTTTTAGGTTATCCTATTAATGATGAAATAGCCAATATTGTAACTGCGCAATTATTATTTCTTGATTCTTCTGACAGATCGAGAGATATTAATATGTACATCAACAGTCCCGGTGGTAGTGTATATTCAGGTTTGGGTGTGTATGATACGATGCAGTATGTAAGCCCTGATATTGCCACTATCTGTATTGGTGTGGCGGCATCTATGGCTTGTGTGCTATTAGGTGCAGGTACAAAGGGAAAAAGAGCCGCATTAAAACATTCCCGCATTATGATGCACCAACCAAGTGGTGCTATTGGCGGACAGGCAAGTGATATTGAAATTACGGTGAACGAAATCCGTAAATTAAAAAAGGAATTGTACGAAGTAGTGAACAATCATACTGGCAAATCCATTGAACAAATTGAAAAAGATTTTGACAGGGATAACTGGATGACTGCTGCCGAAGCAAAAGAATATGGATTGGTGGATGAGGTGTTGCTGACAAATGCGAGGAAATTAAAAACCCCCTGACCCCCTAAAGGGGAGACTTAGGTCTAAGAGTCTTTTTTATTATCATAAGTTCTTTAAAGAAATGTAGTTCGTTTGACGAACCTCGAAGGGGTTTAATTTGAATAGCCCCCGATGCAATCGGGGGAATGAAATCGACAAATATGTTTAGAACCCTTTCAGGGTTCAACAACAAATAATAATGAGCAACAATATAAAATAAAATCTGGGTATTACAATTTGCTCATCCGTGTTACTACAGTACAAGAGTGCGACGCAACGAAGATGATAGTAGTACAGCAGCTGGTAAACAAAAAATAAAAAACTAGAAACTTAAAATCTATGAACCGCAATCAATTTTTATACAGCGACTTTAGAATGGAAGATGATGAACCAGATGAAAAAGAAGAACGTCCAAAGAGTGACAGTGAGAGTGGCATGTTCAACAAAAAGTTAGAACGGTACTTCTTTGAAAAAAGAGCCGTCTATCTGTGGGGTGTGGTGGATGATAAGAGTGCAAAGGATATTGTAAGCAAACTACTGTTGCTGGATGCTGATAGACCCGGCGAAGAAATTAAATTTTATATCAACAGTCCGGGTGGTGTAGTAACAAGCGGTATGGTGATGTATGATACCATGCAAAT
>JANORJ010000310.1:0-1515 GCA_031415255.1 Chitinophagaceae bacterium
AATCCGCCAACATAACATTCAAAAGAATCAATTTTTATTTCCTCATTATACCGGCCAATAATAAAATTGCTGACTCCGGGAGCTACGCCACAATCTGTAATTGCTGTTACTCCATTTCCCTTTGCCAGTTCATCTAATTGCAAAGCATTTTCAGGAAAGAAAGAAATATCCACTACGTTTTTACCGGCGTTAATAACAGCTTCCAGCGTTTTATAACCCATAAAGCCAGGGACTGCTGTTACTACAATATCAAAGGGGGAAAACCAGTTTTCGTATTCTGCGAATTGAGAAAGGTCAGCTGCAACAGTTTGTATAGAATCATTTCTGCTTTTTAGTTCGTCAAGATTAACAGCGTTAAGGTCAAAAGAGGTAACTGAATAATCTTTAGCTAGGTCTAAAGCAATGGCATGGCCTATCATTCCGGCACCTAATACAGCAATCGTCATGTGAGCTAATTAAAAAACAAATTTACGGAGGCGGTTAAAATTACACTAATGAATCTAATGAATACAAAATACAAGCCACAGATTACACGGATTAGCACAGATTAAATTGCTGGCGCAATTTTTTTTATTGGCCACTAAAACACAAAAAATACATTTACAAAAAACCGACTTGTTTCGTGTTATTTAGTGGCTATCTGTATTCCTTGTATTAATCTGTGCTAATCCGTGTAATCTGTGGCTATGCTTTTCCTCTACGGCCTTGTAGAATTTTATAAAAACTGCGGCTCCGTATTTCATCAATCGTTAATCCCGTTGCTGTTGCTTCTTCTTCGGTGATGGCTCCGCAGTTCATGGCTTTTAAAAAGAAATTGAGTAATCCCTGCCCGGTTGCGGCATCATCAAAAATATCTCCGGTAAGAGTGGAAATAGCAGCACGGTCAACAAATGATTTCAACCGATGTGTTGCATCAGTAATGCTGCTTAAAAAGAAATTGTAGGTGGCAGCATACCGCATCGGTAATTGTGCAGGATTTAAATCCCAGCCCTGGTAAAAACCATTGATGAGTGAATGCATAGAATGATTATAACCAATTCGCCATGCATTATGAACGGATTGATGATTATCTTTTACTTGTTTTGCGGTTAGTTTATCACCACGATGCGGAGCAACCGGCATAATATTCGTAGCACCATCCGATAAAAATATTCCGGTGCCACCTAATGCCACTTTGGTCATGTGGTGAGCAAAGTCGCAAACGGGGTGAGCCATAGTTTGGTACTTAGCGGTGATGCCGCAGGAAGCGGTATAATCATAAGTGCCAAAATGTGCAGCGATTAATCTTCCTTCTCCGGCTCTTATAATTTTCATTAATGGATTTCTTCCTTCATCATCCATGATGATTTGTGTGGCTTCCACCATTGTTTCCATCTTCAATGTGCCTGGAGCCAAATTATTTTTCCGTTCAATAATTTCTAATAAACGAACCATGGTAGAAACTTGTTCCGGTATGGTTACTTTCGGCAACATCACAATAAAATTATCGGGAAGTTTGCCGTTGGTTTTTTCTAA
>JANORJ010000311.1:0-1767 GCA_031415255.1 Chitinophagaceae bacterium
CAGAAAACCATACCCGGGATGTATTGCATCTGCATTGGTAATTTCTGCAGCTGCCATAATGTGTGCAACATTAAGATAGGAGTCGGCGCTGTGTGGTTTGCCTATACAAACAGCCTCGTCTGCAAATTTTACATGTAAACTATCTCTATCAGCGGTTGAATAAACAGCAACAGTTTTAATACCCATCTCACGACAGGTGCGGATAACCCTGAGGGCAATTTCTCCACGATTGGCAATCAATATTTTTTTAAACACAAGGAAAAAATTAATAATTAATAATGAATAATTAATAATTCGAAAGAGTAAGAAACTGCTAATCGCTTATGCAGGTTCAACAAGGAATAATGGCTGATCATACTCAACCGGCGAAGCATCCTCTACCAGCACTTTTACAATTTTACCTTTTACTTCGCTTTCTATTTCATTAAAAAGTTTCATTGCCTCAATGATGCATACAACCGTACCGGTTGTTACGTCACTCCCTATGTCTGTAAGATTGGGTTTGTCGGGAGATGTTTTGCGATAGAAAGTTCCAATCATCGGGCTTTTAATGGTTATCGTATTTGCAGGAGCTGCTTTCGTTTCTTCTGCCGCTGGTGGTAGGGCTGCAGCAGGCTGGTTAGAAACTGCCTGTTGTGCAGCTGGTGCATAAACAGGGGCTTGGTGGTAGGGTATTGAAGAAACTATTTGAGCCACCTGTTCTTCCTTCTGTTTGATGGTGATCTTAAAGTCCTTTTGCTCAATCGTTAGTTCACCAATATTCGATTTGTTGATCATTTTAATCAACTCCTGAATTTGTTTATAGTCCATGTTTTTCAATTTAATAGACGGTTTAGGTTTTGGGGAGAAATCCTTCTTTATTATCCGATTCGAAGACTGGCGGCTAAGGTAGTGAAATCATTTGCACAAATTCAAGGATTTTTTAGTGATTTTGGGCAAAAAAGGGGCAAAATCAAACAAAAATGGCCCCGATTCGCTTAAATCGGGGCCATTTTCAATGACGTTAGTTTTTTATTCCTTTACTCTTTCCACATATTCACCCGATTTGGTGTTAATGCGGATAAGTTCGCCTTCATTTACAAATAGAGGAACTCCTAAGGTAGCACCGGTTTCAAGAGTGGCAGGTTTCAAGGTACGGGTAGCCGTATCACCTCTAAGGCCGGGTTCAGTATAAGTAACTTTCAATACAATTTTATCAGGAAGTTCTGCTCCAAGTATCTGATCGTTGTCGGTATTAATCATTACCCCCACTTCCTGCCCTTCTTTCAGATATTGGGGCGCATCAATAGTTTCAGCCTGCAAAGCAACCTGCTCAAAAGTTTCGTTGTCCATAAAATTGTAGCCGGTATCATCTTTATACAAGAATTGATAGTAACGCTTTTCTACTCTTACCGGGTAAATGGTGTCACCGGAGTTCCATGTTTTTTCTATAGATCTGTTGTTATCTACTCCTTTCAACTTTGCCCACACTTTAGCAGCGGCACGAGCCGTTTTATTCTCTCCAAATTCTACCACCGTATAAAGACTACCATCCAGGCTTATTATCAAGCCCCGGCTTATGTCTGATGTATTTGCCATTTGTAAAAACTTTGAGCTGTTATCCAGTAATTACCGAATGCGAGCCATAAAAAATTAATTTGAGGCCAGCACTTCACTTTTGCTTTGTTCTGGCGAGGCGCAAAGATACGGCAGGGATAGTTGCTGGCAAAAGGAAGCTGCTGGTTAGAAAAGGCAACTTCTTTACATTCAAAAACGTCGTTATCAACG
>JANORJ010000312.1:0-4089 GCA_031415255.1 Chitinophagaceae bacterium
ATTTATATCGCTGGTTACCAGCAATGGTTCTCCATTAGCATGGGAATAATTATTCTAAGCCTGGCAGTTATGTATTTTGTGCAGCAACGAACAATTCATCTTAAGTTTTTAAACCGTTTCTATTTTTTTGTGCAGCAACAAATAAGTAAATTATTAAAATCATCCGCCGGCAGTTTTAGTTTTTTATTAATGGGTATGGCGAATGGCCTGCTTCCCTGCGGGATGATTTATATCGCTCTGGCCACTACCGTTTCATTCACTGAAGTTTCTCAAAGTGTCAGCTTTATGGCGATGTTTGGTGCAGGCACCTTACCAGCTATGATGCTGGTTGGTTATGCGGGACAGTTATTCAAACCCGAGTGGAGAAATAATTTAAGAAAGGCAGTGCCGGTATTTATTTCATTAATGGGAGTACTACTAATATTAAGAGGAATGAACCTTGGTATTCCATTTATAAGTCCTGATTTGCCTTCGTCACCCGGAGAGGCAGTTATTTGTCATCCTTAATTATTCGTTTAATAGAAATTTTTTAGCTGACCTGATTAATATCATCCTAAAACTTCGCAATGAATACTACTTTGAGCGAAGAAAGTGTATATAACTGCTCATGCAAATGAGCAATTGTTGGTTTTTGTTTCAATATCGACCCCCGGTTCCCCGGGGGTTTCTTTTTGCGGTTATCTTTGCATCATGCACATAGACATCCTTACTGTTTTACCAGAATTATTAGAAAGCCCCTTTCAGCATAGCATGATGAAAAGAGCACAGGAGAAAGGTTTACTTACTATACAAGTACACCAACTTCGCAAATGGGCAGTAAATGAATATGGCATGGTAGATGATTATCAGTTTGGCGGCGGCGCCGGTATGCTAATGATGTGTGAGCCATTGGCAAAAGCAATTGACGAACTATCGCAACAACGAAAATTCGATGAAATAATTTTTCTTACTCCTGATGGAGAATTATTTAACCAGAAAGCTGCGAACAGCTTATCTCTCAAAGAAAATTTACTACTCATCTGTGGTCATTACAAAGGCATTGATGAAAGAATAAGAGAACATTTTGTTACCAAAGAAATTTCTATCGGCGATTATGTACTCAGTGGTGGTGAATTGCCAGCCGCCATATTAGTAGATGCCATTGGCCGTTTATTACCCGGCGTTTTAAACGATGAAACCTCTGCTCTCTTCGATTCTTTCCAGGATAATTTATTAGCTCCGCCTGTTTATACAAGACCAGAAGATTTTCGTGGATGGAAAGTACCCGATGTGTTAATGGGTGGCAATCACAAACTGATTGAAGAATGGCGGCAGGAGCAATCCATAAAAAGAACAAAAGAAAGAAGACCCGACCTGCTCAAAGACGATGAATAATATTACAGCCAAACTCATTATCTGCCATTTATCCCTGTTATTGCTGTCTTATTTTTTTGTCAGGGACTAATTCATTATTTTTTTTCATCTTGCGCCATAGCAGCAAAACCAACAGCATCGTGTCAAAATTTTACCCCCTTCTTTTCGCATTTATCTTTATTGGCAGCCTTGCCCGGGCACAAGTGGTGCCGCCGGGGCAGCTCAATATTGATTTATCGAAGTATAAAGAACAATACCAGCTTCCTGTAAAAAAAACAAAGCAGACCATAAAATTAGATGGCGATTTAAATGAAGAAGCATGGCAACAGGCTGCTAATGCTACTGATTTCTGGTTGAAGTTTCCAAGGGATGATGCTAAAGCAAAACATAATACAATAGCTAAAGTATTATACGATGACAAGTTTTTGTATGTCGGCTTTATTGTTACTGATAGTATGCCGCTTATCGGTCAGTCATTAAAACGGGATTCACGAATAAGGGAAAACGACGGTGTGGGTGTGATGCTGGATCCCTTTGGGAAAAAAACCAGTGGCTTTTATTTCACTGTTACTGCTTTTAATGTTCAGGCAGATGATGTGTTGAGTGTAAATTCAGAGAATTTGAATTTTAGCTGGGATAATAAATGGTATTCAGAAACAAAAAGGTACCCCGACCATTACACCGTGGAAATGGCCATCCCTTTTAAAACGCTGCGCTATGATAAAGGGAATACCACCTGGGGTATCAATTTTATCCGCAGCGATAGAAAGCTAAATGAATTTCATACCTGGACAAGGATACCGGTGAATTTTACTTCCGTTGATCTTGGCTATCTCGGCGCATTGAAATGGGATGCGGCGCCACCCAATCCCGGCAAAAATATTTCGCTGATACCTTACACAACTGGTAGCCTTACACAAAACAAAGAAACCGGCACTGGTATTAAAGGGGATTTTGATGCAGGGCTTGATGCGAAAATAGCATTGACATCATCATTGAACCTTGACCTTACATTAAATCCCGACTTCTCTCAAGTGGAAGTAGACAGACAGGTTACTAATCTTTCCCGTTTCAGCATTTTTTTTCCTGAACGCAGAAATTTTTTTCTAGAAAACAGTGATTTATTTTCTGATTATGGAATTCCGCCCATCCGCCCTTTTTATTCACGGCGCATTGGGCTTGACCCTGATGGCAACCCTATTCCTATCATTGGCGGGGTCAGGCTTTCGGGTAATGTAGCGTCTCGTACAAGAATGGGGGTGCTTTCCATGCAAACAAAAGCAACCGATAATTATGCAGCACAAAATTATTCCGCCATAACGGTGCAGCAGCAATTGCTAAAGCGAACCACTTTAAAAGCTTATTTTTTTAACAGGCAGGGCTTCTTTACTGAAAAAAATAAACTCACCAATCCGCTTGATGAATTTGGCAGAAATGCGGGTGCTGAATTATTTTATGTAAACCAGGATGGTGATTGGCAGGGTTGGTTAGGTTACCATCACTCTATGAAGCCAACCCTAAAAGCAAATAATATTTTTCTTAATTATGGGGGTGGGTATTTTGGCCGCACTTTCAGTTCATTTATAGATTACGATGGAGTTGGCAACAATTATTATGCAGATATTGGATTCATAGGACGGATAGAGAACTATGATGCTCTTAATGACACCATCATCCGGGTGGGTTTCCGGCAGCTATTCAATAAAAATACTTATCGCATTTTTCCAAAAAAAGGAAATATAAACCAACATAGCATTGGGCTGGAAAATTTCTTTGTATTTAACAGAGATGGATCGCTAAATGAAAGAAACAACAAACTGAGCTATAATGCAGAGTTAAAAAATACAAGCAGCATGGGACTGAATATGGAAACTACCGAAGCCAACCTGCTATTTCATACAAGCTTTACAGATGCTGCACCGTTACCACCAGGCAAATACAACTACACCCAGTATAGTGTGGTTTATAAATCAGACAATCGTAAGAAATTTTCTTTTGGAGCAGGCATTACCGGAGGCAAATTTTATACCGCTGATTTCCTTGAGCTAAATGGCTCTGTTATTTTCCGGAGCCAGCCCTGGCTCACAGTAGAATTGAATGCACAGTACAACAAACTAAATTTTCCCGACCCTTACGGTAAAGAAAATCTTTTTCTGCTGGCTAACCGGGTGGAAATTAATTTTTCCAATAAAATATTCTGGACTACTTTCCTCCAGTATAATACGCAACGGAATAATATCAATATCAACAGCCGGCTGCAATGGAGGTTTAAACCGGCCAGCGATTTCTTTTTAGTTTATACTGACAATTATTTTAGCGACCCACTATTGAAAAATAAAAACCGGGCAGTAGTATTTAAGCTGAACTATTGGCTCAACATCTGAATTGATTCATCAAACGATTGCCTGATTTTACTTTTGGCTTCCATTTCTCCATTTTATTTCAGGAACTTGCAGCAATAAAAAGTAATTGCTGTATGGAAAACAATCGTAGAAATTTTCTTCGTCGCCTTGCAATAGGCAGTGGTGTACTAGCAACAGGCATTCCTTCTTTTGCCAACGTAATTGGAACAACTGATGATGAAATTACCCGTTCTTCTCTACTTGAAAGTAATGGTCAGCGTTTCAATATGTGTGGCTATGCTGCTCCAAAAATTGAAACCGTTCGTATTGGAATCGTTGGCCTTGGTCAACGAGGTTCCGAAGCCGTTGAACGATTAAGCTATATTGATGGAGT
>JANORJ010000313.1:0-1743 GCA_031415255.1 Chitinophagaceae bacterium
AAATGGGCGCCGGCACAAAGCTTCCGCACAATGTAATGGGATTGTTTGCTGTGGCCAACAGCAGTGACGGCGACCTGCGTCCCGGCCTGCCATGGCAAATGATCGAAGTGCACGACCCGGTGCGTTTAATGGTGATTGTTGAACACAGGCCCGATATTGTTTTGAAAGCGATTCAGTCTTCACCCGAAGTATTTGAATGGTATAAAAACGAGTGGGTGCATATTGTGGCACTTCATCCGATAGAAAAACAGTTTTATTATTTTAAGAACGGTGCATTTGTAAAATATACCCCTATTACCAATGCCAGTGAGATAAAGAAAATTCACAACATGGAAGAATTTATCGAAGGCGCAAAGGAGATGGAGACAAATCATATTGTACATGCAACGGAAGAAAATTTACCGGTGTACTTGTTAGATTAGCCCCCATCCCCTAAAGGGGAGAAAAGGCAGCTTCCCCTCCTTGGAGAGCCAGTCCCGATTTTTCGGGAGGCGAAGTAAGTAAACTAAGTGCTGTAAGAAACTGAGGTGGGTTATGAATTAAACGTTAATGCTATTTTAGATATTGAGCTATTAAATTGATTGAAATAATGAACCAGCTACTTATTTTATTTATCGCCATACCAATGCTGGCTTTTTTTATTACGTTGCTTTGGCAAAATAAAAAGGAAAAAGCTATCGGCGGTGTTGTTCGTTTTGCTAAAGTGTCTAACATTTTAGTAGCTCTTTCATTTCTTGTTTGGTGGTTACTAAATGGACTGGAACCAATCAGTCATAAACTGGTGACTCTCTACCAAACCGACCATTTTGTTTTTGCCATTCAATTGTATTATGATGAAGTAACAGCGGTGTTCAGCATTGTTGGTGCCTTCTTATTCTTTTTAGTAGCAACGTTCAGCAAGTATTACATGCACAGGGATGAAGGGTTCAAACGGTTTTTTAATACCATTTTATTGTTTGCGACAGCGTATAATTTTATCATTCTCGCAGGTAATTTTGAAACACTCTTCATTGGCTGGGAAATAAAAGGTATTTGCTCTTTTATATTAATAGCTTTTTATCGAAATCGTTATCTGCCGGTAAAAAATGCTTTTAAAGCAGTTACTAATTACCGAATCAGCGATGTGGCGTTGATGCTTGCTATGTGGATGATGCACCATCTTACACACCAAAACATTAATTTTTCTCAACTCGGGGAAGCAAAAGAAATAGCTAATGCGGCCAATCAAACCGGCATGGCCATCTTTATTGTTTGCATGATTATATTGCCGGCAACTATTAAATCAGCCCAGTTTCCTTTCACTACTTGGTTGCCAAGAGCTATGGAAGGCCCTACAGCATCTTCAGCCATTTTCTATGGTTCACTAAGTGTACACATCGGAGTTTTTCTATTGCTGCGTACCCATCCGTTCTGGGAAGATATGCTGTGGGCTAAAATTGTGATAATAGCAATTGGCGCAATAACTGCAATAATGGGAACGATGATAGCAAGGGTGCAGCCAACGGTTAAAACACAAATTGCTTATTCATCAGCAGCACAAATTGGTTTGATGTTTATTGAAATAGCGTTGGGCTTTCACTGGCTGGTGTTAATCCATTTTGCAGGCAATGCTTTTTTAAGAACCTATCAGTTATTGGTTTCGCCTTCGGTGCTAAACTATCTGGTGCATCACCAGTTTTTTCATTACGTTAAGCCAACACAAAAAATAGTATCTAAAATAAAAGCTTCGATATACATGCTCGG